>NZ_JBMDWU010000007.1:0-13552 GCF_048594385.1 Micromonospora sp.
CAGGGCGTCACCCTCGACGTGGGCGACCCGGACGGCGAGGCCGAGCCGGTCGGCGAGCGCGTCGATCGCGGCGGCCAGCCCGGCCGGGTTCAACCCGCCCGCGTTGGTGACGATCCGTACCCCCCGGTCGAGGGCGGTGCCGAGACACCCTTCGAGCTGGCGGAGGAAGGTCTTCGCATAGCCGAGACCGGGGTCGCGCAGCCGGTCCCGGCCGAGGATCAGCATGGTCAGCTCGGCCAGGTAGTCGCCGGTCAGCACGTCCAGCTCGCCGCCGTCGAGCATCTCCCGCCAGGCGGTGGACCGGTCGCCGTAGAAGCCGGAGGCGTTGCCGACCCGCAGCACCCCGGTCACCGGACGACCGTCCCGGCCGCGCTCGCGCGGATCGTCCGGCCGGGGGCCGGCCGCGTGCACGCCTCGGCGGACGGCGCGTCGGGCTGGTCGGACTCGTCGGTCGGGTAGACGAGCGGTGCGGTCGGGTCGACCATGGTGCCTCCGGTCGGGTGGGCCGGTGAGTACGGGTCAGGTCGGGTCGGCGTCGTGGGGCTGGTCCGGTGCCGGCGCCGCTCCGGGGGCGAGCAGGGTGGCGAGCTGGTGTTTCCAGGTGCGCAGCAGCGCGGTGCGCCGGGCCGAGTCGTCGTTGAGCAGGTTGGCCACGCCGAGCCCGCGCAGCAGGTCGAGGGTGGCCTGCACGGCCTCGCGGACGCCGGGGCGGCGCTCGTCCACGTCGAGCAGCGCCACGGTGAGCCGGTGCATCTCCCGACCGACCCGCGCCTCCAGCGGCACCAGCGCGTCGCGCAGCTCCGGGTCGGTGCGGGCGGCCACCCACAGCTCCAGCGCGGCGACGAAGAGCGGCCCGGTGAAGGCGACGCCGAGCAGGTCGACCACGCGGTCGAGGCGCTGTGGCCCGGCCGGCAACGCCTCGGCCTCGACGCGTAGCTCCTCGGCGCGTCGCTCGGCGAGGTGGGCGACGGCGGCGGTGACCAGGGCCGCCTTGGTGGGGTAGTGGTGCAGTTGGGCGCCCCGGGAGACACCGGCGTGGGCGGCGACCACGGTCGTGGTGGTGCCCGACCAGCCGTACCGCACCAGGCAGTCGACAGTCGCCTCCAGCAGCCGGGCCTGGGTGGCGCGGCTGCGTTCCTGCTGCGGGACGCGGGTCGACGGGGTGGACACGGGAACAGCGTGCCGTTGCCGAAACAAACAGTCAAGCCTGACTTTTTTCTGCTCCGGGGTGACCCCGGCCGGTGCCGCCGGTCCGTGCCGGTCGCTGGTCCGGCGCCGGTCGCCGGTCAGCGGCCGTCGCGCGGGGCGAAGGCGGCGAGCGCGTCGAGGTCGCTGTGCCGGGAGCGCAGGTACTCGTCCGCCCAGGCGGCGGCGTCCGGGTAGGCCGATTCGGCGGCGACCCGCGCACAGGCCGCTTCGACGTCGAACCCCGTACGGCGCAGCTGCACCCCCGGACCGAGCAGCGCCCAGTACGCCCCCGGCCCGCCGTACGGCATGCCCACGCTGCCCGGATTGACCACCAGGCGGCGGTCGACCAGCCGGGTGAACGGCATGTGGGTGTGCCCGCAGACCACGGTGCGCACCTGCGCGGGCAGCCCGGCGAACACCTCGGCCCAGCGGGCCGGCCGGGAGTCGACCAGCACCACCTCCTCGTCGTCGCGGGGCGTGGCGTGGCAGAAGAGCACCGGGCCGAGGCCGGCGACCGGGAGGGTGAGCGTCAGCGGCAGCGCGCCCAGCAGGGCCACCTGGTCGGCCCGGAGCTGGTCGGCCGCCCAGTTCGAGACGTCGTGCTCCGACGGGTGGCCGGCGCGGGCCTGCACCAGCTCCCGGTCGGCGTTGCCGCGTACCCAGCGGACCCGGTCACCCAGCCCGGTCAGCAGGTCCAGCACCTCGACCGGCTGCGGGCCGGCCGCCACGTCACCGGTGACCACGATCAGGTCGGCGGCGGCCACCTCCGGCTCGGCCAGCACCACCTCCAGCGCGGGCAACGCGCCGTGGACGTCGGAGAGCACCGCTACACGTTCCAGCACCGGTCCAGGGTCGCGCCCGGCGGAGCGGGTTGTCGAGGGATTCTGCGCCGGGCAGAGCGGGCCGTCGCCGACCGGTCGACCGGGGCGGATGGAACCGGGCCGGAATGCCGACGAGCCAGGGCCGCCGGCGGGGGCGGTCCTGGCTCGGACGGTGAGGCGGTGCCGGTCAGACCCGGGCGCGGCGGGCGAGGCGCTCCGGGTCGAGGATGATGATGCTCTTGCCGTCCAGCCGCAGCCAGCCCCGCGAGGCGAAGTCGGCGAGCGCCTTGTTGACCGTCTCCCGGGAGGCGCCGACGAGCTGGGCGATCTCCTCCTGGGTCAGGTCGTGGGTCACCCGCAGCACGCCGCCGTCGCGGGTGCCGAACCGGCCGGCCATCTGGAGCAGGTTCTTGGCGACCCGGCCCGGTACGTCGGTGAAGATCAGGTCGGCCAGCGAGTCGTTCGTCCGGCGCAGCCTGCGGGCGAGCACCCGCAACAGCTGCTCGGCGATCTCGGGCCGGTTGTTCAGCCAGGGCCGCAGCGCCTGCTTGCGCAGCCGGACCAGGCGGGTGTCGGTGACCGCGGTGGCGGTGGCCGTACGCGGGCCGGGGTCGAAGAGCGACAGCTCACCGACCATGTCCGACGGGCCCATCACCGCGATCAGGTTCTGCCGGCCGTCGGCTGCCCGCCGCCCGACCTTGATCTTGCCTGACAGGAGGATGTAGAGACTGTCGCCGGGCTCGCCCTCGTTGAACACGATCTCGCCCTTGCGGACGTCGATCGTCTCCATCTCCTTGGCGAGCGCCTCGGCAGCCTCCGGGTCCACACCCTGGAAGATCCCGCTGCGGGCCAGTACCTCGTCCATCGCGCACCTCCGGTTGCGCGTTGCCGTCCCTCGGCCGGGTCCGCCGTCCGCTGATCCCTCGCGCGCCGCCAAGTCTAGGCGCATGTGAGGACGAATCAGAGCTGCACCCCTGGAATCTTGATCGTTGGGCGTAACCTCGCCGACGCGGTCGGGCACTATGATCGTCCGCCCGAACCACCTGGTCACCGGGTCGGCCACCGCCGGTCGTAGGGTGTCCGGGTGCTGAGCGACCCGGTGCTGACCCACCGCCCCGAGGACGGGTGGGACATTCCGGTGCTCGTGTGGCGGGCCGGCGTCCCGCTGCGGGCGGTCAGCTCCGGCCCGCTCGGTGGCGGCGTCGGCCCGCGCAACTGGGTGGTCAACGCGACCGTGCCGATGTCGTACCACCGGGACGACCCGGCGGCCCACCTGGCCGCGCTCGCCGACCGGTTCGACCTCGACGGGCCCGGGGTCGGCCTGCTCACCGGCGTCGACGTCGCCGAGGTGGTGATTCGGACCGACACCGGGGTCCGGGCCTGGGCCACCGTCGGCCTCGGCACCCCCCTGTGGGCCGCCGCCCCCGACCCCGCCCACGCCCCGGCGCAGCGGGTGGGCACGGTCAACATCGTGGTGTACGTGCCGACGGCGCTCGGCGACGCGGCACTGGTGAACGCCGTGGCCACCGCCACCGAGGCGAAGTGCCAGGCGATCGGGGAACTGGGCCTGCCGGGCACCGGCACGCCCACCGACGCGGTCACCGTGCTCTGCCCGACGGGCGACCCGGTCGAGCCCTACGGCGGACCCCGGTCGACCTGGGGCGCGCCGCTCGCCCGCGCCGTCCACGCGGCCGTGCGGGACGGCGGCGCGGTGCCCTGCGTCCCGTGGTCGCAGCGGCGGACGGGCTGAACTTCCGTCCGATCGGCCCGTCGTCGGTCGATTCGCCACCCGGTAGCGTCGCGGGCGATGTACTCTGCCGCCTTCCTCCAGCCCCGTCCCCGCCGCCGCGTCGCGCTCGCCTGCGGCGCGCTGCTCACCGTGCTCCTCGCCGGCTGCGGCCAGTCGTCCGACAGCCCGGACCCGGTCTGGCGGCCGGGCGGCGGCGGTGGCACCACCGGTTCCCCGGTGCCGACCACCGGGGCGGCCGACAAGACCGAGGCGATCACCCTGTCGGCGACCGGGGACATCGTCATGGGGATGGCCCCGTCCCGGCTGCCCGCAAACGGCGGCAAGGGCTTCTTCGACGAGGTCAAGGGCGCGCTCAAGGCCGACCTCGTGATGGGCAACCTGGAGGAGCCGCTCACCACCGACACCGGCACCGGCAAGTGCGGCGCGAACTCCAGCAACTGCTACCAGTTCCGGGTGCCGCCGGAGTACGCCGGCCACCTCGCCGACGCCGGGTTCCAGCTGCTCAACCAGGCCAACAACCACGGCTACGACTTCGGCCCGCAGGGCTACGAGAACACCCAGCAGGCGCTGGAGAAGCACGGCCTCAAGCACACCGGCGCACCCGACCAGATCACCGTGGTCGAGGTCGAGGGGGTGAAGGTCGCGGTGGCCGGCTTCTCGTCGTACCCGTGGTCCAACAGCCTGGTCGACATCGACGCCGCCAAGGGGGTCGTCGAGAAGGCCGCCACCATGGCCGACCTGGTCGTGGTGCAGGTGCACATGGGCGGCGAGGGGTCGGACAAGACCCGGGTCCGCCCCGGCACCGAGATGTTCCTCGGCGAGAACCGGGGTGATCCGGTGAAGTTCTCCCACGCCATGATCGACGCAGGGGCCGACCTGATCGTCGGGCACGGCCCTCACGTGCTGCGCGGGATGGAGTTCTACCAGGGCCGGCTGATCGCGTACAGCCTGGGCAACTTCGCCGGGGGCGCCCGGTCGCTCAACCCGACCGGCCGGCTCGGCTGGGGCGGGGTGCTGAAGGTGTCGCTCAAGCCCGACGGCAGCTTCGCCGGTGGCTCGTTCACCTCCACCCGGATGAGTTCGGTGGGCAAGCCGGGGATGGACCCCGCCGGGCAGGGGCTCGGCCTGGTCAAGCAGCTCAGCACCAACGACTTCCCGCGTACCGCCGCCCGGTTCGACGGCAAGGGGAAGATCAGCCCGCCCGACGCCGGCTGACCGGGGGCGTGCTCCGGCGGCCCGTCGGGGCGGCGACGTAGGCTGGCCGGCGTGACCATCAGCTCTCCCGGCCGGGTCGAAACGGAACTCGGCCGTACCCGGCGCGCCCGGCGGATCGGCCGGGCGCTGACCGAGGCGCACCCGGACGCCCACTGCGAACTCGACCACACCACCGCGTTGGAGCTGGCCGTCGCCACGATCCTCTCCGCGCAGTGCACCGACAAGAAGGTCAACGAGGTCACCCCGAAGCTGTTCGCCCGCTACCCGACGGCGGCCGACTACGCCGGGGCCGACCGGGGTGAGCTGGAGGAGCTGATCCGGCCGACCGGGTTCTACCGCAACAAGACCGACTCGCTGATCAAGCTCGGGCAGGCCCTGACCGAGCGGTACGACGGCCGGGTCCCCGGCCGGCTGACCGACCTGGTGACGCTGCCCGGGATCGGCCGCAAGACGGCCAACGTCATCCTGGGCAACGCCTTCGACGTCCCGGGGATCACCGTCGACACCCACTTCCAGCGGCTGGTGCAGCGGTGGGGGCTGACCATCCAGACCGATCCGGTCAAGATCGAACACGAGATCGGGGCGATGTTCCCGAAGCGGGAGTGGACCATGCTCTCCCACCGGATCATCTTCCACGGCCGGCGGGTCTGCCACGCCCGCAAGCCCGCCTGCGGGGCGTGCACCCTGACCCGGCTCTGCCCGTCGTACGGGCTCGGGCCGACCGAGCCGGCCGCCGCCGCCAAACTGCTCAAGGGCCCCCGCGCCCGGGACCTCGCGGTCGCCGCCGGGGTCGACCCGGAGCTGGTGCCGGCGCAGGCCGCCGCCGCGGAGGCACCGTGAAACCCCGGCTCGCCGCGCTGCTCGTCCCGGTGCTGCTGGCACTCGCCGGCTGCACCGCCACCACCGGCGGGGAGGACCCCGCCGCCGGCCCCACCCGCGCCGCCCGCCCGTCGCCGTTCGCCGACTGCGCCACCCTCACCACCGCGCCCGGCTCCACCCCCGCGCCGACCGGGTCCGCCGCCGGCAGCCCGCTGCCCGAACTGGTGCTCTCCTGCTTCACCGGCGGAGCCCCGGTGCAGCTGCGCGACATCCACGGCCCGGCCGTCATCAACGTGTGGGCCTCCTGGTGCCCGCCCTGCCGCAAGGAACTGCCGGCCTTCCAGCGGCTCAGCGTCCGCGCCGCCGGCCAGCTCCAGGTAATCGGGGTGAACAGCCGGGATAGCCGGGACGGCGCACAGGCCATCGGCGAGGACTTCGGCATCCGCTTCCCGGTCCTGTTCGACCAGGGCGAGGCCCTGCAACGGGAGCTGCGCCGCACGGCGGTGCCGCTGACCCTGCTGGTGGACGCGCAGG
This sequence comes from Micromonospora sp., assembly GCF_048594385.1. Taxonomy (NCBI): domain Bacteria; kingdom Bacillati; phylum Actinomycetota; class Actinomycetes; order Micromonosporales; family Micromonosporaceae; genus Micromonospora; species Micromonospora sp. The sequence continues at coordinate 6,328 of NZ_JBMDWU010000007.1, forward strand.
GGCGGATCAGGCACACCGACACCTCCGGCGCGCTCGACGACGCCCGCCTCGCCGACCTCGTCCGCCGGCACCTCGGCCTGGTGGTGCCCGCGTGAGGCCGACCGTCGGTGCCGGGTCGACCCGATGAACCGCCGTCCGCCGTCCTGGTTCGATCCGCTGCTGGGCCGGCTCGGCACCGCCCGGGCCGAGGACTTCACCCGGCTGACCACCCCCGAGCAGGGCGGCCGGGAGAGCGCGGTGCTGGTGCTGCTCGGCGAGGAACCCGGTGTCGGGCCCGACGTGCTGGTCCTGCAGCGGGCCGCCACCCTGCGCAACCACGCCGGCCAGCCGGCCTTCCCCGGCGGCGCGGCCGACCCGGGGGACGCCGACGCGCGGGCCACCGCGCTGCGCGAGGCCAACGAGGAGGTCGACCTCGACCCGGCCAGCGTGACCGTCCTCGCCGAACTGCCCAGGCTCTGGATCCCGGTCAGCGAGTTCGTGGTCACCCCGGTGCTGGCCTGGTGGCACAGCCCGCACCCGGTGCACCCCCGGGAACCGGCCGAGGTGGCGCACGTCGCCCGGCTGCCCGTCGCCGAACTGGTCGACCCGGCCAACCGGATGCTGGTCCGCCACCCCAGCGGCTGGACCGGCCCGGCGTTCTCCGTCCGGGGGATGCTGGTCTGGGGCTTCACCGCCGGGGTGCTCGCCGCGCTGCTGGAGATGGCCGGGTGGACCCGCCCGTGGCCCCGGTCGCGGGTGGTCGACCTGCCGCCGACCGGCGCCACCCCGGCCCCCTCCGCCGGCACCGACAGGGCCGACGAACTGGCCGGCCCGCTGACCTGACCGTCACGTTCCGCAGCCGCGACGCCGCACGGGTGTCCGGTGCACGTACCCTTGACCGGTGTCGGCCGTGGATCTCGTCCTGCTCCTGCTCATGCTCGTGTTCGCGATCAGCGGATACCGTCAGGGCTTCGTCATCGGGGCGCTGTCGTTCTCCGGGTTCTTCCTGGGCGCGCTCATCGGCCTTCAGCTCGGGCCGATGCTGGCCCGCCAGTTCATCGACAGCGGGACGCGGGTGCTGGTCAGCCTGGTCGCCGTCTTCGGGCTCGCCGTCCTCGGTCAGGCGTTGGCCGGCTGGCTCGGCTCCCACCTGCGCCGCACGATCACCAACGACGTCGCCAAGCGGGCCGACGACATCGGCGGCGCGTTCGTCTCGATCCTCGCGGTGATGCTGGTGGCCTGGCTGGTCGCCGTGCCGCTGGGTTCCTCGTCGCTGCCCTGGCTGGCCGCCTCGGTCAAGAACAGCGCGTTGCTGACCGTGGTGGACCGGGTCCTGCCCGACCAGGCCCAGGAGCTGTCCACGGCGCTGCGCGACACCGTGGACACCAACGGGTTCCCCGACGTCTTCAACGGGCTGGGCCGTACCTCGGCCCGGCAGGTCGCCCCGCCGGACCCGGCGCTGGCCGGCTCGCAGGTGGTGGCGAACAGCCAGCGGGCGGTGGTGAAGGTGCTCGGGTCCGCGCCGAGCTGCTCGCGCCGGATCGAGGGTTCCGGTTTCGTCTACGCCGACGACCGGGTGATGACCAACGCGCACGTCGTCGCCGGCACCCGCTCCGTCGCCGTCGAGCTGCGCGGCGAACGGTACGACGGCGTGGTCGTCGTCTACGACCCGGACCGGGACCTCGCCGTGCTGCACGTGCCGGGGCTGCCCGGTCCGTCCCTGCGCTTCGCCGCCGGGCAGGCCGGCAGCGGTGCGGATGCGATCGTGCTGGGCTTCCCGCTCGACGGCCCGTACGACGCCCGCCCGGCCCGCATCCGTGACGTCGACCGGATCGAGGGCCCGGACATCTACAACGCCAGCAAGGTCAACCGGGAGATCTACACCATCCGGGCGCTGGTCCGCAGCGGGAACTCCGGCGGGCCGCTGGTCTCCTCCAACGGGCTGGTGCTCGGGGTGATCTTCGCGGCGGCGGCGGACGACCCGAACACCGGCTTCGCGGTGACCGCCGAGGAGGCCCGGCCGGTGGCGCTGGCCGGCGCGGAGCGTACCCGGGGCGTGGGTACCGGCGACTGCACCTGAGCCCCCGGACGTGCCCCGACCGGCCGGGGCCGGGGTGCCGTTTCACCGGCGCGGTGGGGCGGGCGGGGGTCAGCCGCCGGCCGGCGCGGTGGCCGGGGCGTCACCGCCGGCCGGGGTGAGGCCGGGCAGCTTGGCTCGACCCCAGGTCAGCGACCTGTCGAGCACCGCCCGCGCCATGATCGCCACACAGGTGCCACCGTTGACGAAGGACGCCACCACGTCGCTCGGGTGGTGCATCCCCCGGTACATCCGGGTCAGCGCCACCCCGACCGGGACCAGCACCAGCAGCGTCCACCAGGTCACCTTGCCGGCGGTGCTCCGGGCCCGCAGCGCCAGCAGCAGCGCGATGCCGACATAGAGGGCGACCGCCGCCGAGGTGTGCCCGGACGGGAAACTCGACGTCGGCGGCGAGACGTCCATGTGCTCCACCGCCGGCCTACGCCTGTCGATCGCCAGCGTGGTGAGCAGGAAGACCAGCGCCTGGGCGGACACCGCCGCGCACAGGAACAGCGGCTCCCGCCAGCGGTGCAGCACCAGCCGGAGCACCAGCGCCACCAGCACGGTGACCACCACGATCAACTGGGTGCTGGCCAGCGTGCTGAACACCAGCGAGACGTCGTTCCACCCCCCGGTCCGGTCGGCCGCCAGCTCGCGGTTGACCGCGTCCTCCACGGTGAACGGCCAGACGTCGTCGAGGACCCGGGTCACCAGCAGCCCGAGCAGGACCATGAACGAGAGCAGCAGGGTCACCGGAAGGAGCACCCGCTTGGCGACCTGCGCAGCGATGGCGGACATGGCCGCCCAGTACCCGGACCGGGAGGCCGCTACGCGTGCGGGTCGGTCAGCTCCGGCGCCACCCCGTCGACCGTGGCCCGGCCGGCCGGCAGCCCGACCCGCTCCCGCCAGGTACGGAACGCCGCCGCGGTGGCCGCCACCACCGCCACCCCCAGCAGGCAGCCGGCGAGCACGTCGCTGGCCCAGTGCACGCCCAGCGCCACCCGGCTCAGGCAGGTCACCCCGACCAGCAGCACGGCCACCGTCCACAGCGCCACCCGCGCCGCCGGACGACCCCGGGTGAACGGCAGGAACACCAGCAGCAGCACCCCCGCCGCGAGGGTCGCGTTCAGCGCGTGCCCGGACGGGAAGGAGTACCCGGCGGCCCGCGCCACCGGATCGAGCAGCTCCGGGCGGTCCCGGCCGACGAGGAGCTTCAGCACCGCCCCCAGCGCCCCGCCGGCGACCATCGTGGTGACCACCCAGAGCGCCAGCCGGCGGGCCCCGCGACGCCACAGCCACACCACCACGACCAGCGCGGCCACCCGCAGCGGCCCCGGCGAGGCCAGGTGCGTCCACGCCGTCATCGCCCGCACCCACAGCGGATGGTCGGCGGCGAACCGGTGCAGGGCGTCGGTGACCGCCGCGTCCAGGTCGTGCAGCGGTGGCCAGGCCCCGACCACCAGCACCGCCAGCAGCGAGAACGGCACCAGCACCAGGAACGCCGCCGCCGACGCCAGGGTCAGCCGCAACCCGAGCGAATGGTCCCGGTCCAGGCGGCGGTCCCGCCAGGACCGGCCCGACGGGGATACGGAGGTACGCCGACCGGAGGCACTCATGCGACCTGCTCTACCCACCCGGACCCACGATCAGGCCCGGTTAGTGACCCCGCAGCCGGAACCGGCGGACCATCATCGCGAACCCGGTGACCAGGGCCGCCACGACGGCGACACCCGTCCACAGCCGACGGGGGGCGTCCTCGTCGGCGCCACCGGCGGGCTGTGCCGTCCACCGGGTCTGCTGGCGGGGCGCGGTGAACCCGAGCGGGTCGCTGCCGGTGCCACCATCGCGGGCGTCCTCGGCGGAGCCGGGGGCCGGCCCGAACCCGACCACCCCGGGGGAGTCGTTGTCGTCCAGCGGGTTGTGGCCGATCAGCGGCACGTCGGCGGTGAGCGCGGCCACCGGGTCGACCAGGCCGTACCCGAAACGGTCGTCCCGGCCGACGGGCCCGATGTCCTTCGCGGTGCTCAGCAGCCGGTTCACCACGTCCCCGGCGGACATGTCCGGGTAGCGGGCGCGGACCAGGGCGGCGGTCGCCGTCACCAGCGGCGCGGCGAAGCTGGTGCCCTGCACGCCCCAGTAGTTGCTCGGCGGGCGGGCCCCGACCAGGCCGGTCGCCGGTGCGGTCAACGTGGTGGCGTGACCGGTGATCGAACCGGACCAGAGGTTCTCGCTGTCGCGTTCCAGACCGGCCACCGCGATCACGCCCGGCTCCCGGGCCGGGTACCAGACCTTCGAGGTGGTGGACGTGGCGACGTTGCCGGTGCAGGCCACCACCACCACGTCCCGGGCGAACGCGTAGTCCAGCGCGGCGGCCAGGGCCGGGCTGTCGCCGCTGCCGCCCAGGGACAGGTTGATCACCCGGGCGCCGTTGTCGACCGCCCAGCGCACGCCCTTGGCGACGATCATCGCGTCGTCGTACCGGTTCTCGTCGTCGAGCACCCGCACGGGCAGGATGCGTGCGTCCGGCGCGAGCCCGACCACGCCCCGCCGGTCGTCTCCCCGCCCGGCGATCAGGCTGGCCACCGTCGTGCCGTGCCCCACCGGGTCCGGCTCCTCACCGCCGCCCGGAGAGACCAGGTCCATGCCGGGCAGCACCTGACCGACCAGGTCGGGGTGGTTGCCGTCCACCCCGGAGTCGATCACCGCCACCGTGACGCCACGCCCGGTCGAGGTACGCCAGGCGGTGGCCGCGTTCAACTCGTCGAGCTGGAACTGGTCGTCGCGGACCCGGTCGGCACGCGCCTGGGCCGGGGCGAAGTCGGGCTCGGCCAGCGGACTGCCGGCCCGCGTCCCGACCAGGGTGGACGACGACGGGGGCGCGGCGGACGCCGGAGGCGGGGCCGTGCCGAGCACGGTGACGGTGGTCGCCGCGACACCGAGCAGCGCCCGCCCGGCGAACCGGTGCAGCGCCGTCGGGGAGCCCTGCCGAACCCTGGTCACATCGTCAGCCATTCGTCACGTGGGACACATGCTGCTCGGAGATTACCGGTTCCGGCTGCCGACACGGCACGTTCCGGCACACCAGGATCACGGTGGCGGAAGATGAGCCAGTTGAACGAGGCGGACACCCTCGCGTCGGGTGACCAGCCGACCACGCCCCGCCGGCAGCGGGCCGGGACGGACCGCGCCGACGAGCTGCCCCTCGTCGGGGCTGCCGCTCATCACCAGCCCGGCGGTGGACAACTCCCGCAGCCGCTGCACCACCGGCTCGTACTGGGACCGGCCCGCGCCACCACAGCGCCGGGCCAGCACCAGGTGCAGGCCGACGTCGCGGGCCTGGGGCAGGTGCTCCTCCAGCCCGCGCAGCGGGTTCGCCGGGCCGCTGGCCACCAGGTCGTAGTCGTCGACCAGGATGAACAACTCGGGACCGGACCACCAGGAACGGTCCCGCAACTGGGCCGGGGTGACCTCCGGGCCGGGTAGCCGGCCGCGCATGTAGCCGGCGACCGACTCGATCAGCTCGGTGGTGTGCGCCGCCGCCGTGCCGTACCCGATCAGGTGGTCGGTCTCGACCGTGCCGAGCAGGCTGCGCCGGTAGTCGACCAGGATCACCCGGGCCTGCTCCGGGGTGAACCGCGTGACGATCGAGGTGGCCAGCGCCCGCAGGAACGACGACTTGCCGCACTCGGCGTCGCCGAAGACCACGAAGTGCGGCTCGATGGCGAAGTCGAGCAGCACCGGGCGCAGGTCCGCCTCGGCGATCCCGACCGGGAACGCCAGCCCGGTGCCGGCGGTGGTGTCCAGGTCGGCGTAGGGCAGCACCGGGGGGAGCAGCCGCACCCCGGGGGCGGGCGGCCCCGACCAGGCCCCCGCGACCGCCTTGACCAGATCCGCCGTGTCCCCGCCGGTGAGCTGCGGCAGGGCGGTGAGGAAGTGCAGGCTCTGCGCGGTGATCCCCCGTCCCGGCTGCTCCGGCACGCCGGCCGCCGCCACCCGCTTCACCACCGAGTCGGACGGGTCACCCAGGCGCAGCTCCAACCGGGACCCGAACAGGTCCCGGATGCCGGGCCGGAAATCCAGCCAGCGCACGGCACTCGCCACCACGTGCACCCCGTACGACAGGCCCCGGGTGGCCAGGTCGGTGATCAGGGGTTCCAGGTCGTCGTACTCGCCGCGCAGGGTGGCCCAGCCGTCGACGACGAGGAACACGTCACCGAACGGGTCGACGGGGGGCTGACCGGCGACGGCCAGCTCCCGCCGCCGCTCGCGCCACGCCGCCACCGACTCCACGCCCAGCTCGGTGAAGCGGCGTTCCCGCTCGGCGAGCAGGGTGGCGATCTCCCCGACCGTACGCCGGACCACCGTCGGGTCGGCCCGGCCCGCGACCCCGCCCACGTGCGGCAGCTCCCGCAGCGCGGTCAACCCGCCGCCGCCGAAGTCCAGGCAGTAGACCTGCGCCTCGGCCGGCGTGTGGGTGAGCGCCAGCGCGCAGACCAGCGTCCGCAACGCGTGCGACTTGCCGCTCTGTGGCGCGCCGACCACGGCCACGTGCCCGGCCGACCCGCCCAGCGCCAACCACAGCACGTCGCGGCGCTGCTCGTACGGCTTGTCGACCACCGCCACCGGCACCTGGAGGCCACCGTGCAGCTCCGGGTTGGCGAAGCCCAGACCCCGTTCGGGGTCGACGCCGGGCGGGCCGAGCAGCTCGTCCAGGGTGGGCGCCCGGTCCAGCGGCGGCAGCCACACCTGGTGCGCCGGCGGCCCCTGCCCGGCCAACCGGCCGACCAGCGTGTCGAGCAGGCTTCCCGCCTCGTCCTCGACGACCGGTGGGGTGACCGGGGCGGCCGGCTCGGGCACCGGCACCAGATGGGTGGAGAAGGTGAGCAGCCGGGCCGCCCCACCGGCCCCACCCCCGGCCGGGCCGCCGTGGCGCCGCAGCGGACCGGAGACGTACGCGGCCCGGAACCGGACCAGCGGGTCGGTGCCGGCGCGCAGGTAGCCGTGCCCGGGGGAGCGGGGCAGCTCGTGCGCGTCCGGCACCCCGAGCACCGTGCGGGACTCCAGCGCCGAGAAGGTCCGCAACCCGATCCGGTACGACAGGTGGGTGTCCAGCCCGCGCAGCCGCCCCTCCTCCAGCCGCTGGCTGGCCAGCAGCAGGTGGACCCCGAG
>NZ_JBMDWU010000070.1:0-1807 GCF_048594385.1 Micromonospora sp.
GGCTGCCCCGCAGCGCCCGGGGCTGGATCCTCGCCGGGGTGACCATCGTGGTGGGGGCGACGGCCGGCATCGGCACCACCGCCGCGATCAACGACGACGAGCACCGGGCCGCACCGGGGCACACCGACGTGCCGGCCAGCAGCACCCCCTCGACCCGCCCGTACGGTCCGCCGGCCGGTGGTCCGGGCCGGCCGGGTCCGCCACCCGGCGCACAGGACCTCGCCCCGCCGCCGCTGCCGTGCCTGCGTCCCGACCCGGTCGGCACGCAGGTCACCGGCCGACCGGCGACCGTGGACGACGGTTTCCGTCCCCCGTCCGGCTGGACCTGGTACGACGGCGTCGGCTACCGGCTCGCCGTCCCGATCGGCTGGCTGCGTACCCAGGAGGGGCAGGTGGCCTGCTTCCGCGACCCGGGCAGCCGCCGGACGCTGAGCGTGGAACCGCTGACCGGTGGCGGCGGCGGGGCGCTGGAACGGCTCCGGGCCGAGGAACGCACCCAGCTCGGCTTCGGCGCCCTGCCCGGGTACGACAAGATCAAGCTGGCGGCGTTCGACGGTGACGGCGCCCAGTGGGAGTGCCGCTGGGACACCCCGTTCGGCGGCCGGGAGCACGGGGTCCGGCTGATCCCCGGCCGGGACCTGTCCGGATTCATGCTGAGCTGGTCGTCGGCGGACGACGACTGGGACGACGCGACCGACGAGCTGACGGTGGTCCGGCAGAGCTTCCGGGGCCGGTCGACGGAAGTGACCTCGCCCACCTGACCCGCCCCGGCCCGCCGACGGCCGGCTTCCCGCGCTGCGTCCCCCGAATCCGTCGCCGCGAACACCCCGGCCACCACGGATATCCTGGTGGCGGGGCAGCGAGGGGGAAATGTCGTGCACGAGCAGCGGGTCGCCGGGCGGTACCGGCTACTCGTTCTGGTCGGCACCGGCGGGATGGGCCGGGTCTGGTTGGCCCGTGACGAGATGCTGCACCGGGACGTCGCGGTCAAGGAGGTCGTCCCGCCGCACTGGCTCGCCGCGCACGAACGCGCGGAGCTACGGCTGCGCACGTTGCGCGAGGCCCGCACCGCGGCCCGGCTCAACCACCCCAACGTGGTCCGGATCTACGACGTGGTGCACGACGGTGACAACCCCTGGATCGTGATGGAGTACGTCCCGTCCCGCTCGCTGCAACAACTGCTCACCGAGGAGGGACCGCTGCCCCCGCACCGGGTCGCCCGGATCGGGTTGGCGGTGCTGGCCGCCCTGCGCGCCGCCCACGCCGCCGGAGTGCTGCACCGCGACGTCAAGCCGCACAACGTCCTGGTCGCCGACGACGGGCGGGTGGTGCTCACCGACTTCGGACTGGCCACCTTCGACGGCGGTGACGGGGCGATGACCGGGCCGGGGATGGTGCTCGGCTCACCGCAGTTCGTCGCCCCCGAGCGCGCCCGCGACGGGGTGTCCAGCCCGCGTACCGACCTGTGGTCGCTGGGGGCCACCCTCTACGCGGCGGTGGAGGGGCGGGCGCCGTACGCCCGGGGCAGCGCGATGGCGACGCTGAGCGCGCTGGCCACCGAGCCGCCCGACCCGACGCGGCGGGCCGGGGCGCTGCGCCCGGTGCTGGAGGGCCTGCTGCGCCGCGAACCGGAACGACGGTTCACCGCCGACGAGACGCAGACCCGGCTGAGCGCGGCGCTCGCGGCGACGCCCACCACGCCGCCCGCGCCGCAGGCGTCCACCCCGACCCCACCACCCCCCACGGTGCCGGCCGGCGGGGACACCCCGCCGCTGCCGGCCGGTACGCCGCGTCGGCGGCGGCAGCG
>NZ_JBMDWU010000071.1:0-3498 GCF_048594385.1 Micromonospora sp.
CCCGGCGGCGCATCGGCCCCGCCCGGCGGCCCGTTGAACCCGCCCGCCGGCCGACCGGCACCGCTCTCCGCCGCCCTGCCGCCCGCCCCGCGCCGGCCCGCCGCACCCCCACGGCACCCCACCGACCGACGCCGGCCGGACCGGCTCGCCGGCCGGATCACCCGGGGCGGCGACGGCCCCTGCTACGGCCTGGTCACCGACGACGGCCACGAGTACGCGCTGCACGGCCCCGGCCTGGGCACCGTCGCCGCCGGCAGCACCGTCGTGGTCACCGTCGACCCGGCCGCACCACCAGCCGCCTGCGGCCCCGGCACCCCGGTCGGCGTCGTCCGGATCAGCGTCGTCCGCTGAGTCCGCTCAGCCCGGCGGACTCCGGTCCACCCCGGGTACGAGCACCCGGCCGGGTCGGCGGGGCGATCGACAGGCGCCGAGGTCCTAGGCTGTGCCCATGACCGAGCAGCGTGGCGGGCCCACCGACGAGTCCTGCGTCCTCACCGAGGGGCCGTGGACGCACCGGTTCGTCGGCGCGAACGGCAGCCGGTTCCACGTCGTCGAGGCGGGCACCGGGCCGATGGTGCTCTTCCTGCACGGCTTCCCCGAACACTGGTGGGCCTGGCACACGATGCTCCCCGCCATCGCCGACGCCGGCTTCCGGGCCGTCGCGGTGGACCTGCGCGGTTACGGCGCCAGCGACAAACCACCCCGGGGGTACGACGGTTACACCCTCGCCGCCGACGTCGCCGGCCTGATCCGCGCCCTCGGGGAGCGGTCGGCCACCGTGGTCGGCGCCGGCTCGGGCGGGCTGATCGGCTGGACAGCCGCCTCGTTCCACCCCACCCTGGTCCGCCGGCTGGTGGTGCTCGGCGCGCCCCATCCGCTGCGGTTGCGCGCGGCCATCTTCGCCGACCCGCGCGGCCAGTTCGCCGCCTCCACCCCGGCGCTGAAGTTCCAGCTCCCCCGGTACGAGCACGTGCTCACCCGCAACGACGCCGCCGAGGTGCAGCAGATGCTGAGCCGTTGGGGCGGCCCCCGCTGGGTGGCCGGCCCCGACTTCGCCGGGTACGCACAGCGCTGCCGGGAGGCGATGCTCATCCCGCAGGCCGCCTTCTGCGCGCTGGAGGGCTACCGGTGGGCCTTCCGCTCGGTGCTGCGGCTGCACGGCTACCGGTTCGTCCGGCTGATGCAGAAACCCCTGGTCACCCCCACCCTCCAGCTGCACGGGGCGGCCGACGTCGCGTCCCTGCCGCGCACCGCGCAGGGTTCCGGCCGGTACGTCAGCGCCCCCTACGAGTGGCGGCTGCTCGACGGGGTGGGCCACTTTCCCCACGTGGAGGCCGGCGACGTGGTGCTCGGCGAGATCCTGCGCTGGACCAAGTCCTGACCCGACCGGCCCGGTCGACGGTCCCCTGCCGACGGTCCCGAACGTGCCGGGGCCGGGCCTCCGGAGCCCGGTGCCGGGTCGGCGGTCAGACGCGCTGTTCGCGCAGATCGGCGACCTCGGTGGCCGGTGCCCAGCCCTGGTAGACGCCGAAGTCGAAGACCTCCAGCCCCATCGCCTGCGCCACCGGCCAGCGACCGCCCGTGTACTCGACCCGCAGCCACCCGTCGTGCTCGCCGAGCACGATGAACGGCTGCCCCTGCCAGGTGCAGGTGGTCCGCACGTACGCCAGGCCCTCGACCTCGCCGGCCGGCACCACCCGCACGTACCGGCCGGGGCGTACCTCCTCGAAGCCGTCGGCGGGTTCCGGCTGGTAGATCCGCACGTGCTCGCCGTCCGGGCTGACCTGGTACTCCCGCCCCTGCCAGCGGGCCACGTAACCGTCCCGCGTCACGGCTCGCCCACCCGTCGCCAGACCAGCGCGTCGGTGTCCAGGATGGCGATCACCCGTTCGGTGCCCTCCGTGCCGATCCGCCAGAGCTGTGCGCCGTGCGGCAACCGGGCGCTGTCCACCTTGAACTCGGCCACCACGTCGCTGCTCTCCCCGGGCGCGAACCCGTTGCCCCGGAACGGCGCACGCTCGATCACCCAGCCTTCCATCGCCCGCATCGCCGCCTCGTTCTGCCCGCCGTACGGGATGCGGTAGAGACTCGGCCGGTACGCGGGCCAGCGCAGCACGTACGTGGCCTCGGCGTCGCGGGCGAAGGGCGAATCGGGGTAGCCCAGCCCCAGGGCGTCGTGCAGTTCCGCCGGGGTGGTCAGGTGGGCCAGCTCGCCCGCCCGGTGCACGAACCCGGAGACCCGGTCGTAGCCGCGTTCCAGGTAGTAGGCGAGTTGGCTCGGGGCGACCGCCTTCTGCATCACCACCGGACGGGACGGGTCGGTGACCGGCGGGGCGTACCGGGTGCGTTCGGCGGGTGCCTCGGCGGCGGCCACCGGCTCCACGTCCGCCTCGTCACCGAGCCCGACCTCGGCCGCCCAGCTCGCCAGGGCCACGATCTGCTCACCGGGGAGCTTGGCCCCGACCGGGGTGCCCGGATTGACGGCGAACGCCCAGCTCGGGTCCGGCCACCGCCGGATCAGCTGCACGAAGCGCACCTCGATCGTCTCGACCGGCGGCACGTCGTGCTCGGCCAGCCGTTCCGGGGACGTGTAGACCACCACGTACGTCTCACCGTCGGTCGTCCCGGTACGCCACTGGAAACCGGGCTCGCCGGGGCGGCTGCCGACCGCCGAATCGGGGTTGACCGGAAGCAGCACCCGAGCCAGCAGCAGGGTGGAGAGGAAACCGTCGGTGCTGCCCGCGCCGACCGCGTCCAACAGGTTCTCCTCGACCTCGTTGGCCGGCAGGAACGGCTCGTCGGCGGTCGTCGGGGTGTCCGCACCGGCGGACGTCGACGGGGTACCGGGCGGCATGCTGCCGGTCGGGGCCGGCTCGGCGGCCGGATCCGGTGCCGGTGCCGCCGGGGCGGTCGACGCGGCCGGGGAGGGTGGCACGGCCGGGGAGGTCGGCGCGGCGGTGGTCGGTGCCGCCGGGGAGGTCTGCGCGGCCCGTTCGGCGGCGGGGGTCCACAGGTCGACCGGGGTGGAACGCGGGTCGACACCGTCCGCTTGCGGCGCGGCGACCGTCGGGGCGGCTCCGGCGGCAGGCCGGGCCGGCGCACCGTTGGTGACGGCACCTGCGGCGTCCCCCGTCGGGGTGGGGGCGACGGGCCCGGCTGCCGGGCTCCCGGCGGGAGCGCTGCCCGCCGGTACGGCGTCGGCTGTCGGAGCGGTCCACGGCTGCGCCCCCGCAGGCGGCCCGGTGACCGGTGCCGCCGGTGCGGACGGTGCCGGTGCTGATGTGGGCGGTGCTGATGTGGGCGGTGCCGGTGCGGGCGGAAGGACGGTTGGAGCACTGACCGGCGGGGTCGCCGCCACCGGCGGGGCTGCCACGTCCGGTGGGGCCGCCGCCACCTCCGCTCGGGCCTTCGCGGCGGCCCGCTCGGCGGACGGGGTCCACAGGTCACCCGGAGCAGGGCGGGACCGGGCGCCCGGCGGCGGGCCGGCGGGCGACGGCG
>NZ_JBMDWU010000072.1:0-15976 GCF_048594385.1 Micromonospora sp.
CGGTGGCGGTGCGCGCGACCGGATCGGCGCGGGACGAGGGGCGGCTCGCGGCGACCGACGCGGCGGCGCTGACCGTCGCCGACGCCGGCGTGCGCAGGCGGGTTAGGAGGGGACCCCTGTACGACAGAATGCGTTAACAGGGGGCCCTTCCTTACGCGCCCAGCAAAGTGCGGAGGTGGCGTGGGGGCGGGCAGTCGTGGGCGAGCATCGCGTCGTGCCACCGGCGCAGCGGCACCCCGGCCGGGCGGGCGGCCGCGATGTCGGCCATCTCGCTGTAGCCGACGAAGTACGTGGAGAGCTGGGTCGAGGTGAGCAGTGCCCGCCGCCACTTGCCGGCCGCCTCGCCCTCCTCCTGGAAGCCGCGTTCGGTCATCAGCGCCAACGCGTCCGCCTCGGTCATCTGGTCACAGTGGACCAGCTGGTCGAGCAGGGCGTTGATGGTCATCCGGAGCTGCATCTTGAGCTGCTGGAGGCGGACCGGCAGGCCGCCGAAGCCGAGCCCGGCCATCAGCTCCTCGGTGTAGACCGCCCAGCCCTCGATGAACACCCCCGACTCGGTCAGCGCCCGGACCCGGGTGGGGCCGGCGTACCGGCGGGCGTGGGCGAGCTGGAGGAAGTGCCCCGGCATCGCCTCGTGCACGGTCAGGTTCCGGATCATGTGGTCGTTGTACTCGCGGTAGAACGAGTCGACCCGGTGGGCGGGCCAGTCCGCCGGGGTGGGCGCGATGCAGTAGAAGGTGGGCAGGTCGGCCGGCTCCAGCGGGCCCGGCGAATCGCAGTAGGCCACCGCGACACCCCGGGCGAACTCCGGCATCTCCTGGATCACACACGGATCGTCGACCAGGCCGACCAGGTCGTGCGCCCGGACGAAGTCGACGGCCTCGTCGAGGGTGACCGAGGCGAGGTCCACGATGGAGTGGTCGTCGGGGTGCTCGGCGGCGAGCAGGTCCAGCGCCCGTCGTACCGTCGCGTCGTCGGCCGGGCCGCCGACCAGCTCGACGGCGGCGGCGCGGATCTCGGCGGTGACCCGGTCCAGGTTGGCCCAGGCGCGGCGCTGCACCTCGGCCGCGCCCAGCTCGGTGTCGAGGGTGTGCCAGAGCCGGGCCTCCCAGCGGCGGCGGCCCAGCCGGGGGTCGCGGCCCGGCCCGGTGTCGGCGGCCAGCCCGGCGCGCAGCCAGCCGACGAACTCGTCGAGCGCGGCGATCGCCGCCGTCGCCGCCGGCTCCACCGTGCCGGCCAGCGCGGGGGCCTGGGCGAGTAGCAGCGGCACCTCGTCGCGGATCAGCGCGGCGCTGCCGGCGAACTGCCCGACCGCCGTCTCGGCGTGCACCCGGGGCATGTCCCGCAGCGTCGCCCGCGCGGTCGCCATCGCGTCGGGTACGGCGGTCAGCCGCCCCACCAGGTGCGCCAGTCGCTGCTCCACCGGCGCGTACGGCCGGGCGAGCAGGGCGTGCAGCAGCGGGCCGGGGTTGTGCACCAGCGGGTCCCACTCGAAGGCCCGGATCTCGCTGCGCTCGAACAGTTCCCGGTCCACCAGGGCGGCGAGCAGCGCGTGGTCGACCTGCTCCTCGACGTCGAGGGAGTCCGCGTCGACCTCGGCGAGCGCGTCGGCGGCCTCCCGCAGCATCGCCTGGTCGGCGGCGACCGCCGGGGCGGACAGATCGGGCAGCCGGTCGTCGTAGCGGTGGTCCCCGGCCGACGTGGCGAACCCGGGCCGGCTCTCCAGCACGGCCTCGACGATCCGCTCGGCCAGCGGCACGAATGCACCCATCCCCCGACCCTACCCACTCCCCACCGCCCCACCCGCCCCGCCGATCACGAGGTTCGCGTCACCGCACCCCGCCCCGGCCTCGTGATCAAGAGGTTCGCGTCACCGGAGCGCACGGGGCTGACGCAAACCTCTTGATCAACTCGACGAGGTGCGGGGTTCGGTGGTGCGGAGGGTGGCGGTGTGGGTGAGGGTGGCGCGGCGCAGGGCGGCCTCGGGGTCCAGGCCGGTGTTGCGGGCCTCGGCGACCAGGGCCAGCAGGGTGGCGCCGAGGCGGGACTCCGGGTCGGGCTGGGCGTCGGGGGACGGCAGCGGCACCGTCAGGCCGGCCCGACCGGCGCGGTCCAGCACCTTGGCCGCCAGGGCCAGGGCGGGCTGGCTCAGCGCGATGCCGTCGAGCACCGACGCACGGGCCTTCTCGGCCTGCTTGATCCGCTCCCAGTTCGCCTCGATCTCGGCGAGCGAACCCGCCTGCGCACCGGAGAAGACGTGCGGGTTGCGGCGGACCATCTTGTCGACCAGGGTGCCGGCCACGTCGTCGACGCTCCACCGCTCGTCCTCGGGCAGGTTCTCCGCGAGGCGGGCGTGCAGCAGCACCTGGAGCAGCACGTCCCCCAGTTCCTCACGCAGCGCGTCGGTGTCGCCGTCGCTGATCGCGTCGTACGCCTCGTAGCACTCCTCGATCAGGAAGCCGGCGAGGCTGCGGTGGGTCTGGGCCCGCTTCCACGGGTCGCCGCCCGGCGAGGCGAGCCGGTCCATCACCTCGACCGCGTCGAGCAGCCGGGCCCCCGGCGGGTCCCACGAGCCGTACATCAGCTCCAGCTCGGCCAGCCCCGGCTGGCGGGCCAGCCGCAGGCCCACCTCCCGGGCCAGAGTCTCGTCACCGGTCGGACCGGCCAGCCAGACCGCCGTACCGTGCGCCGCCGCCGCGTCCAGCAGCGCGTCGCCGGCCCCACCGGAGACGACGGTGACCTCGACGCCGGCCGCACGTACCGCCGTGACCTGGGCGCTCTCCGCGCCGGTCAGCACCGGTGCGGAGCGCAGCGTGTCCCAGGCGGCGGCGGTCAGCAGACCGGCCGGCAACCGGGGCGAGGTGACCAGCAGGACGATCCGGGCGGACATGCTCAGGAGGCCGCCGGCCCCTGCTCCGGGGTCGGGCTGGCGACCGGCTCGGGCGTCGACACGTCGGTCACCGGGCCGCTCGCGTCGATGTACGGCAGCGCGTAGAAGACCAGCTCCTGGCCCTTGTTGACCCAGGCGGGGACGCCGAGCGGCCGGTACCGGGGGTTGACCTCGACGTCGACCTTGTCGGCCTGCTCGCCCAGCGCGGCGCTCAACGCCGAGGAGGTGCGCACGAAACCGCCGTCGCCGAAGAGCTGCCGCACCTGCGCCACCGACAGCCCCTTGTCGATGCCGCCGGTCTTCTCGATCGCGTGGTAGACCGCCATCACCGACTCGTCGCTCAGGTCGGCCGGCGGCAACTGCTGGCTGAGCACGACGAACAGGTCGGCCCACTCGCCCCACAGCTTCGCGAACTCCGCCTGCGGCGGCATCTGGAGCTGCTGGGCCAACTGGTCCGGGGTGATCTGGTCGGGGACCTGGAGGTTCTTCTCGGCCGCGACCCGCTTGCCCAGGTCGATGCTGACCAGCAGGTTCACCACGTCCTGCCGGGTCAGCCCGGCCCGCAACTGCTCCGGGCCGGGGGTCTGGCCGGACTGGGCCGCGCTCTGCCGCACCGCCTCGGCGTACCTCGTCTGCGCGTCGGTGTAGATCGCGTCCACCCGGGCCACCGAGTAGCGACTGTCGCCGATGTATGCGGCCACATCCGGAGATGCCTTGCCGCAGGCGGTGAGGGAGAGGACACCCAGGGCCGCGACGCTGGCGGCGGCGATGAGACGGCGTGCACGCATGACGGTCACTCTCTCATGCCTGCCTGTGTACGGTGACGCCGCCCACCGTGCGCCCGGCCCGCCCGACGCCCCGCGCCGGACGGGCGACGGCCCCCTCATCCCCGCGCCCCCGCCAACCCGGCCGGTTCGCCGAGGACGTCGGAGAGGAGTTGGGCGCACCACTCCAACAACGCCTGGTCGCGCAGCGGCTCGCCGCCGACCCGGCGGGTGCTCGGCCGGGGCACGCTGACCTGGTCGGTGGCAGACTTGTAGACCGAGTCCGGGTGGTAGCGCTTGAGCCGCAACTGCTTCGAGTCGGGCAGCGGCAGCGGGCCGAACCGCAGGTGCTTGCCCTGCATGCTGACGTCGGTCAGGCCGTACCGGCGGGCCAGCAGCCGGAACCGGGCCACCGCGACCAGGTTCTGCACCGGGGCGGGCGGCTCGCCGTACCGGTCGGTCATCTCGGCCACCACCTCGCGCAGCCGCGCGTCGTCGCGCGCCTCGGCGAGCTTGCGGTACATCTCCAGCCGCAGCCGTTCCACGGCGACGTAGTCGTGCGGCAGGTGCGCGTCGATCGGGAGGTCGATCTTGACGTCGGTCTCCTCCTCGGTGCTCTCGCCCTTGAACGCCGACACCGCCTCGCCGCCCATCCGGACGTACAGGTCGAACCCGACGCCCTCGATGTGCCCGGACTGTTCGCCGCCGAGCAGGTTCCCGGCGCCCCGGATCTCCAGGTCCTTCATCGCCACGTACATGCCCGCGCCCAGCTCGGTGTGCTGCGCGATGGTGGCCAGCCGCTCGTGCGCGTGCTCGGTGAGCGGCTTCTCCGGCGGATAGAGGAAGTACGCGTACGCCCGCTCCCGACCCCGGCCCACCCGGCCCCGGATCTGGTGCAGCTGGGCCAGGCCGAGCAGGTCGGCCCGCTCCACGATCAGGGTGTTGGCGTTCGGGATGTCGATGCCGGACTCGACGATGGTGGTGCAGACCAGGACGTCGAACTCCTTCTCCCAGAAGCCGACCATCACCTTCTCCAGGGCCTCCTCGCCCATCTGCCCGTGGGCCACCGCCACCCGCGCCTCGGGCACCAGCTCGCGCAGCTTGCGCGCCGTGCGGTCGATCGACTCCACCCGGTTGTGCAGGTAGAACACCTGCCCGTCGCGGAGCAGCTCCCGGTGGATCGACGCGGCCACCTGCCGGTCGTCGTACGCCCCGACGAAGGTCAGCACCGGGTGCCGCTCCTCGGGCGGGGTGGCGATGGTCGACATCTCCCGGATGCCGGTGATCGCCATCTCCAGCGTCCTCGGGATCGGGGTGGCCGACATGCTCAGCACGTCGACCGAGGCACGCAGCGTCTTGAGGTGTTCCTTGTGCTCGACGCCGAACCGCTGCTCCTCGTCGATGATCACCATGCCGAGGGACTTGAACCGGGTGGCCGTCTGGAGCAGCCGGTGGGTGCCGATGACGATGTCGACGGTGCCGTCGGCGACCATCTCCAGCGTCCGCTCACTCTCCTTGGCGGTCTGGAAGCGGGAGAGCTGCCGGATGGTCACCGGGAACTGGTTCATCCGCTCGGCGAACGTGTTGTAGTGCTGCTGCACCAGCAGCGTCGTCGGCACCAGCACCGCCACCTGCTTGCCGTCCTGCACGGCCTTGAACGCCGCCCGGACGGCGATCTCGGTCTTGCCGTACCCGACGTCGCCGCAGATCAGCCGGTCCATCGGGACGGTCTGCTCCATGTCCCGTTTGACCTCCTCGATGGCGGCCATCTGGTCGGGCGTCTCCTGCCACGGGAAGGCGTCCTCCAGCTCCCGTTGCCACGGGGAGTCCGGGGCGAATGCGTGCCCCTTGGACGCCTTGCGGGCGGCGTAGAGCTGGATGAGCTGGGCGGCGATCTCCCGGACCGCCTTGCGGGCGCGGGCCTTGGACTTCTGCCAGTCCGAGCCGCCCATCTTGTGCAGGGTGGGCTGCTCGCCGCCGACGTAGCGGGAGAGCTGGTCGAGCTGGTCGGTGGGGACGAACAGCCGGTCGCCGGGCTGGCCGCGCTTGCTGGCCGCGTACTCGATGACCAGGTATTCGCGGGACGCGCCGTTGACGGTGCGCTGCACCAGCTCGACGTACCGGCCGATGCCGTGCTGCTCGTGCACGACGAAGTCGCCGGCCTTCAGCTCCAGCGGGTCGATGGTGTTGCGTCGCCGGCTCGGCATCTTGCGCATGTCCCGGGTGGTGGTGCCCCGGCCGCCGGTGACGTCGTTGCCGGTGAGCAGCACGAACTTCGACGCCTCGTCGACGAAGCCGGCGGTCAGGCGACCGCAGGAGACCAGCACCTCGCCGGGGGCGGGCGCGGCCGGCACCTGCTCGGTGAGCCGGGCGCCCAGCCCGGCGTCGCGGAGCACCTCGACGGCCCGCTGGGCGGGACCGTGCCCCTCGAAGACCAGCGCGACCGACCAGCCCTCACCGGTCCAGCGCTTGAGGTCGTCGACCACCCGGTCGGTCTCACCGTGGTAGAGCGGGGCCGGCTGGGCGGCCAGGTTCACCGCGATCGCGTCGTCGGGGGTCACGTCCGTCCCGGCCGGCGCGTCCTCCCAGGGCTGCCGGGCCGGTGCGGTGGCGTCCGCCTCGACCAGTCCGAACGGGGCGAGGGTCCACCAGGGCTGGCGCAGGGCGCGGGCGGCGGCGCGTACCTCGGCCAGGGACTTGAAGGCGGCGGCGCCGAGGTCGACCGGGGCCTGGCCGCCGACGGCGGCCGCGGCCCAGCTCGCCTGCAGGAACTCCTCCGAGGTACGCACCAGGTCGTGCGCCCGGGTGCGGATCCGCTCCGGGTCGCAGAGCAGCACGTGGGTGCCGGCCGGCATGGTGTCCACCAGCAGCTCCAGGCTCTCGCTGCCGAGCAGCGCCGGCACCAGCGACTCCATCCCCTCGACCGGGATGCCCTCGGCCAGCTTGTCGAGGATCTCGACCAGCTCCGGGTGCTCCCCGGCGAGCGCGGCGGCCCGCCGACGCACCGCCGGGGTCAGCAGCAGCTCCCGGCACGGCGGAGCCCACAGCTGCGGTACGCCCTCGATGGTGCGCTGGTCGGCGACGGCGAAGGTGCGGATCTCCTCCACCTCGTCGCCCCAGAACTCGACCCGGGACGGGTGCTCGTCGGTGGGCGGGAAGACGTCCAGGATGCCGCCGCGTACGGCGAACTCGCCGCGCTTGGTGACCAGGTCGACCCGGGCGTACGCCAGGTCGGTGAGCCGGCGGGCGACCTCCTCCAGGTCGGCCTCCTCACCGGCGGAAAGCTGCACCGGCTCCAGGTCACCGAGGCCCTTGAGCTGCGGTTGCAGCAGCGAGCGCACCGGTGCCACCACCACCCGCAGCGGGCCGGCGTCGGCGTCGGCCCGGACGGTGTGCGGGCCCGGGGCGTCCGGGTGGGCGAGGCGGCGCAGCACGGCCAGTCGCCGGCCGACGGTGTCGGAACGGGGCGAGAGCCGTTCGTGCGGCAGCGTCTCCCAGGACGGGAAGACCGCGACCTGCCCGGCCGGGAGCAGGCTGTCCAGCGCGGCGGCCAGGTCGTCGGCCTCCCGGCTGGTGGCGGTCACCGCGAGCACCGGCCGGCCGGCCCCACCGGCGGCCGGGTCGGCGGCGACGGCGGCCACGGCGCACGGGCGCAGCGCGGTCGGGGCGGTCCGGTCCAGCCCGTCGACCTGGGCGGCACCGGAGCGCGCCAGGTCACGCGCCCGGGCCAGCCCCGGGTCGGCCAGGGCGGCGGAGAAGAGTCCGGGGAGCATCAGTGATCACTTCCAGGACAGCCGCCGGTCGGCCCGGGGCGCACGAAGATGCCCCCACGCCCGGCCGGGCCGGGGGGTGCATGGCCGCCAGCCTATCTCGCGAGGGAGACAATCGAGCCCGCAGCGGCGGTGCCGCAACGGGGGAGGACCAATGCCACAGCAGTGGGGCGCGGACCCACGCCAACAGACCGCCCAGGGACGATGGCGGGGTCTGGGCCTGCCCGACGGAATGACCTTCTACGAGGTGCGCTGCCTGATCGACGAGCCAGGCTGGGTCGGCCCGGTACCCAACCTCGGCTACCGGGTCTACCTGGGGCGCTCCGGCGGCTACCTGCGCAGGGTCAACGGTGAGATCGCGTTCGCCGATGCGACGTCGGTGCTGCTCACCCGACCCGGCGACGAGATGAGCGTGGCTCATCCGCTCGGCTGCGGCGACGTCTACTCGTGCCTGGAGATCCGCCCCGAGGTGCTCGAGGAACGCCCGGACGCCCGCGACTGGTTCACCCGGCGCAGCTGGGACGGTCAGCTCGACGCCGCGCTGGATCTGGAGCACCGGATGCTGGTGGCCCGCAGCCGGCGCGGTCTGGACGGCTTCGAGCTGACCGAGCACACCCACCAGTTCCTGGCCACCCTGCTCAGCGGCAGCCCCCTGGGCCGGGGCGCCCCCGGTGCGGACCTGGACCGTGCGGTGGGGCGGCGACCGGCCACCCTGGCCGCCCATCGACGCCTCGCCGACCAGGCCCGCCAGGTGCTCGCCGCCTCGGGTTTCACCCTGGGGCTCACCGAGGTCGCCCGGCTGGTCGGCTGCTCACCGCACCACCTGAGCCGGGTGTTCCAGCGGGTCACCGGGCGCAGCCTCACCGCCTACCGCAACGAGCTGCGGGTCCGGGCGGTGCTGGACCTGTTGGGCCGCTCCGATCCGCCCCGGCTGGTCACGATCGCCGCCGAGTACGGCTTCGCCGACCAGGCGCACCTGAGCCGGGTCGTCCGGGAGCGGGTCGGCCACCCGCCCGCCCGCCTGCGTCGGCTGCTCGCACCCGCCGACTGACCGCCGCTGCCCGGCCCCCGAGTCGCGGGGCGCTGGACGCTGGACGCGGGTCGGGGGTGCCTGTCGCGGCGGGGCCGTCGGCCGGCCGAACCGCGCACGAATCTTCAAGATTTCGACCCCCGTGCCGACCGAGGATGGAACAGCCAGCCCGGTCGGTCGGCGTCGCGCCGGCCGAGGGAGATGCGGACCTGTTCGGGGAGGCCCGCGTACCCCCCAGTCGGGCTGACCGGGGATGCCGTCCGGCACCCGGTGGAGGTGCCGTGCCCCGGTGCGGCACCTCCACGCCCGGCCGCGTTCCGTTCAGTAGCGCACGGCGATGCGTCGTTCGACCGCGTCGACCCGGATCTCCCCGCCGTACGGGATGATCAACTGCGGGTCGGTGTGGCCCAGGTCGACGTCGAAGACCACCACCGCGTCCGGGCGGTACGCGGTCAGCGCCCGGACGACGGCACCCCGCTGGGCGGCGCCCCACGCGAGCCGTTGCGCCACCGGCAGCGGTCGTTCGAAGTCCCACGCCTTGGGCCGGCCGACGACGACCGCCGGGAAGGCGGCGAGCAGTCCCCGCTCGCCCATGTTCCGGATGATCCGGAACACCTCCTGCGCGTCGGGCAGTTCGTTGGAGGTCTCGACGACCAGCACCGAGCCGGCCAGGTCGGCGGCCGACGGGACCCGGTCGGCGGCCATCAGCCAATGCAGGATCTCCAGACACCCGCCCCAGGTGCGGCCCTCGACGACCGTCGACGGGCCCCGCCAGCGCCAGCCCTCGCCGGGCAGCATCGGCGGTTCGACCGCGAGCGTGGCCGGGTCCCGCCAGTCGCCCGGTTCGTCACCCCACTGCGGCGCGGGGGTCAGCTCGTACCAGTCGGAGGTGAACAGGGCGGCGCGCAGCGAGTCGAGGGTCAGCGGGTGCGGGGCGCCGGGTCGGCCGAGGTGCACCAGCACCGAGCCGCCGTGGTAGGCCACCATCCCCAGCCGGTAGAGGTGGTTGAGGACGTTGGTGTTGTCCGAGTAGCCGAAGTAGGGCTTCGGGTTGGCCCGCAGCACCGCGTCGTCCAGGTGCGGGGTGACCGTGATCAGGTCGTCGCCGCCGACGGTGGCGAGCACCGCGGTGACCGTCGGGTCGGCGAAGGCGGCGGTCAGGTCGCGCGCCCGGTCGCGGGGGTCGGCCCGGGTCTGCCGGGTGGTGGGGTACTCCACCGGCTCCAGGCCGAACTCCTCGCGCAGCCGGCGCAGGCCCAGCTCGTAGACGTGGGGGAAGAGACCCGCCAGGCCGGCGGAGGGGGAGACCACCGCGACCCGGTCGCCCGGCTTCGGCTTGGCGGGGTATTCGGGAAGGGTCACGAGCGGAACCTACCGCCCACCACCAGCGACTTTCACCTGACAAAGCATCGCAGGTCGGGCATTGCGGCCATAGGCTGGGCCGGTGGACGAGGAGCCGCGCACCCGGCACTGGCTGCCCCGCACGGCGGCGCTGCTGGTCGGCACGCTGGTGCTGGCCACCGCGTTCATCGCGGCCTACGTCGGCGCGCTGCACCAACCGCACCCCCGGGACGTGCCGGTCGGCGTGGTGACCGGCGACCAACGCGCCGAGGCGCTGCTGACCGCCGTGCGGGAACGCACCGACACGATCGAGCCCGTCGGGTACGCCGACCCCGGCGCGGCCGACGACGCCCTCACCGCCCGTCAGGTGTACGCCGTGCTCACCTCCGCCCCCGACGGCACGCTCACCCTGGCCACCGCCAGCGCCTCCGCCCCGGCCGCCACCGAACTGGTCACCGGGACCCTCACCCCGGCCGCCCAGCAGGCCGGACTGCCGCTCACCGTCACCGACCAGGTGCCCGTCTCCCCCGACGACCCGCGCGGCCTGGTGCCGTTCTACCTGGCCGTCGGGTTGGTGCTCGGCGGCTACCTGGCCTCGACCGCGCTCGGCGTCTCGCTCGGCACCGCCCCGCGCGGGCTGCGCCGGGCCGGGCTACGGATCGGCTCGCTGGCCGTGCACGCGGTGCTGCTCGGGACCATCGGCGCGGTGCTGGTCGGCCCGGTCCTCGACGTCTGGGACCACGACCTGGTCACGGTGGCCGCGGTCGGCATGCTCACCGTCTTCACCGCCGCGATGGTCGCCGCCGCCGTGCAGGGCTGGCTGGGTCTGCTCGGCACCGGGCTGGTGATCCTGCTGCTGGTGGTGCTCGGCAACCCCGGCTCGGGCGGCATCTACGCGCCCGAGTTCCTGCCCGCCGCGCTGCGCGGCATGCACCGGTGGAACGTCCCCGGCCTCGCCACCGACCTACTCAAATCGGCCGTCTACTTCGACTGGCGGTCGGCCCGCTGGCCGCTGGCCGGGCTGCTGGTCTGGACCGTCCTCGGGCTGGCCGGCCTGCTCACCGCCGCCCGGTTCCGGGGACGCCGGACCGGTCGGGCAGGAGTCGGGGGCGACGCGCGGTGATCGTGGGGAAGGTGACACACCGAACCCCTTCCTCCCGGACCGGGCCACGCAGATACCATCCAGGGAGTCGGACAGCGCTGTCCTTCGTACTCACGTAAGGAGCGCACGGTGACCGACCAGCATGATCACGACGGGCCCGACGCCGCACTGCGGGCCGACATCCGTCGACTCGGCACCCTGCTCGGCCAGACCCTGGCCCGGCAGGAGGGTCGACCGCTGCTCGACCTGGTCGAGGAGATCCGCGCCCAGGTCCGCTCCGACGCACCGGCCGCCGCGCAGCGCCTCGGCGGGCTGGACGTGACCACCGGCACCAAGCTGGCCCGCGCCTTCTCCACCTACTTCCACCTGGCCAACATCACCGAGCAGGTGCACCGGGCCCGCGACCTGCGCCGCCGCCGGGCAATCCAGGGTGGCTGGCTGGACCAGGCGGCCAAGATGATCGCCGAGCGCGGGGTGCCGGCCGAGGAGATCGCCGCCGCCGCCCGCCGCCTCGCGGTACGCCCCGTCTTCACCGCCCACCCCACCGAGGCGGCCCGCCGGTCGATCCTGTCCAAGCTGCGCGCCATCGCCGACGAGCTGGACGCCGAGACCGCCAACGCCATCCTCTACGGTGCCAGCGACGAGGCCCCGGCCAACCGCCGCCTCGCCGAACTGCTCGACCTGATGTGGCAGACCGACGAGCTGCGCCTCGACCGGCCCGACCCGACCGACGAGGCCCGCAACGCCATCTACTACCTGCGCGACCTGTACGCCGAGGCCGCCCCGCAGGTGCTCGACGACCTGGCCGACACGCTGCGCACCCTCGGCGTGGAGACCTCGCCGACGTCGCGCCCGCTGACCTTCGGCACCTGGATCGGCGGCGACCGGGACGGCAACCCGGTCGTCACCCCCGTGGTCACCCGGGAGGTGCTGCGCATCCAGCACGAGCACGGCATCACCGCCACCGAGGCGGCGATGGAGCACCTGGTCAACGAGGTCTCCGTCTCCCGCCGGCTGCGCGCCGTGTCGCTGGACCTGTCGGCCAGCCTCGCCGCCGACCTGGACGCGCTGCCCGAGGTGGCCCCCCGGTTCCGCCGGGTCAACGCCGAGGAGCCCTACCGGCTCAAGGCCCGCTGCGTGAAGGCGAAGCTGGCCAACACCCGGGAGCGGCTGCGCGCCGGCACCCCGCACGTGCCGGGCCGGGACTACCAGGGCTCCGGCGAACTGATCGCCGACCTGGAGCTGCTGCGCGCCTCGCTGGCCCGCAACTCCGGGCAGCTCACCGCCGTCGGCCGGCTCGCCTCGACCATCCGTACCGTCTCCGCGTTCGGCCTGCACCTGGCCACCATGGACGTCCGGGAGCACGCCGAGAAGCACCACGAGGTGCTCACCCAGCTCTACGCGGCGGTCGGCGAGGTGTCGGACTACCCGTCGCTGACCCGGCTGGAGCGCACCAAGCTGCTCGCCGACGAGCTGACCGGCCGTCGGCCGCTGTCCGCCCTGGACACCCCGTTGACCGAGGCGGCGCGCAAGACGTTCGACGTGTTCGGGACCATCCGCGAGGCGCAGGACCGGTTCGGCGGCGAGGTCATCGAGTCGTACATCATCTCGATGACCCTCGGCGTGGACGACGTGCTCGCGGCGGTGGTGCTGGCCCGGGAGGCCGGCCTGGTCGACGTGCACACCGGGCGGGCCCGGATCGGCTTCGTCCCGCTGCTGGAGACCCCGGCCGAGCTGAACGCCGGCGGCGAGATGCTCAACGAACTGCTCTCCCTGCCGGCCTACCGGGCGCTGGTCGCGGCCCGGGGCGACGTGCAGGAGGTGATGCTGGGCTACTCCGACTCCAACAAGGAGGCCGGCATCACCACCAGCCAGTGGTCGATCCACCGGGCCCAGCGGGCGCTGCGGGACGTGGCCGCCCAGCACGGCGTGCACCTGCGGTTGTTCCACGGCCGGGGCGGCACCGTCGGGCGCGGCGGCGGCCCCACCCACGAGGCGATCCTGGCCCAGCCGTACGGCACCCTGGACGGCGCGATCAAGGTGACCGAGCAGGGTGAGGTCATCTCCGACAAGTACACCCTGCCGGCGCTGGCCCGGGAGAACCTGGAGCTGACCGTGGCCGCGGTGCTCCAGGCGACGCTGCTGCACACCGCCCCCCGGCAGCCCGCCGAGCAGTTGGAACGCTGGGACGCGGCGATGGACGTGGTCTCCGAGTCGGCCTTCCGGTCGTACCGGGACCTGGTGGAGGACCCGGACCTGCCGGCGTACTTCTGGGCGTCGACGCCGACTGAGCTGCTCGGCGCGTTGAACATCGGCTCCCGACCGGCGAAGCGGCCGAACACCGGGGCCGGGCTCGGCGGCCTGCGGGCCATCCCGTGGGTGTTCGGCTGGACGCAGACCCGGCAGATCGTGCCCGGCTGGTTCGGGGTCGGCTCCGGCCTCGCCGCCGCCCGCGCCGCCGGCCTGGAGGACGTGCTGGCCGAGATGCACCGCAACTGGCACTTCTTCCGCACGTTCCTGTCGAACGTGGAGATGATGCTGACCAAGACCGACCTCAGCATCGCCCGCCGGTACGTCGAGACGCTGGTCCCCGAGGAGCTGCACCCGATCTTCGACAAGATCCAGCAGGAGTACGAGCTGACCAAGCAGGAGGTGCTGGCGGTCACCTCGTCGCCGGCCCTGCTGGAGAACTCGCCGGTGCTCCAGCGCACCCTGGCGGTACGCGACACCTACCTGGAGCCGCTGCACCACCTCCAGGTGGCGCTGCTACGGCAGTACCGGGACTCCGGTGCCGCCGGCCGGGCGGGCATCACCGCGCCGGGCGGCCGACGCGCCCCCAGCGACGGTACGGCCCTGGCACGCGCCCTGCTCACCACGGTCAACGGCATCGCCGCCGGGATGCGCAACACCGGCTGACGACCCCGCCCCTGCCGCCGCCCCGCGCGGTGGCAGGGGTCCAGCCGGGCCCGCACTGGCGCGGGCGGACCGCCGGCAGGCGGCACCGGATCAGAAGTCGCCGCCCCCGAAGTCCCCACCACCGAAGTCGCCGCCCCCGAACCCACCGCCGCCGAAGTCGCCCCCGCCGAAGTCACCGCCGGTGCCGAAGTCACCGCCGGGATCCCCGGCCGTGCCGAAGTCGCCGCCGAAGTCCGCGCCGTCGCCGAAGCCCTCCTGGTAGCCGGCGTCGTACCCCGGGTCGGCGAAGGCCGGCGAGAAGAGCGCGTCGGCGATCAGCATCCCGCCGACCACACCGACGCCCGCCCCCAGCGCGGTCTTCCACCACGGCGTCGAGTACCAGCCGGCCGGCACCGGCCGGCCCTGGTAACGCCCGCCCGGGTAGTAGTACGGGGTGTCCCGGCCGGGCTGCGGGCCGGCCCTGAACGTCTGCCCCTGCACGTCCACCTGACGTTCCCGGGTGATCTCCCCGGCCCCCTGCGCGGCGGCCAGCGGGGGCAACTCCGGGCCCGGGTCCAGGCCGAGCGCCACCCGCGCCGCCCGCGCGTAGGCGAGCCCCTCCAACGCGGTCTCCCGGGCCAGCCGGAACTGGTGCACCGTGCGGGCCTGCTCCAGCTGGCTGCCCGCCGCGTTGTACCGCTCACCCGCGTCGACCAGCGCCTGGCGTACCGCCGGGTCGTCGCCGTGCAGGTTCATCACCTGACCGCCGAGGCGTTCGTACCACCGTTGGGCGTCGGCGCGGACGTCGGCGAGGCTGCGCGCCTCCCGGGCCGCCTTCTCCCGCCGCCACCAGACGAAACCACCGGCCAGCATGGCGACCAGGATGAGCACGAGCAGAAATTCCATTCTCCGAACGTACCCGGGGGCGTCGAGTCGTACCCGTTTGGCAAGCTCTGGTGATGGACTTCTCGACGCTGGCCGTGGTGGTGGTGTGCCTCGCCGCCGGCGGGGCGGTCGGTTGGTACGCCGCCCGCGCCCGGTCGGCCACCGAGATCGCCCGGCTGGAGGCCACCCTCGCCGCCACCCGGGAGGGCGAGGGCCGGCTGGAGCAGTCGATGCGGGCGCTGAGCTACGAGGCGACCGCCCAGTCCCAGGAGGCGGTGGCCCGTGCGGTGGCCCCGCTGCACGACACCCTGCGCCGCTACGAGCAACGCGTCGGCGAGCTGGAACGCGACCGCGTCGACGCCTACGCCGAGCTGCGCGAACAGGTCCGCTCGATGGGGGCCGTCTCCGGTGAGCTGCGCACCGAGACCAAGCAGCTCGTCGCCGCCCTGCGCGCCCCGCAGGTGCGCGGACGCTGGGGCGAGCACCAGCTCCGCCGGATCGTCGAGGCGGCCGGCATGCTGGAGCACTGCGACTTCAGCGAGCAGGTCACCGCCGCCACCGACCACCAGGGGGTCCGCCCCGACCTGGTGGTCCGGCTGCACGGCGGGCGGACGGTGGTGGTGGACGCCAAGGCGCCCTTCGACGCCTACCTGACGGCGATGGAGGCACGCGACGAGCGCAACCGGGACACCCACCTCGACCGGCACGCGAAGCATCTGCGCGGGCACGTCGACGCGCTGGCCGCGAAGACCTACTGGGCCGCGTTCGACGACAGCCCGGAGTTCGTGGTGCTGTTCGTGCCGGCCGACCCGTTCCTGGACGTGGCGTTGCAGCGAGACCCGACGCTGCTGGAGCACGCGTTCGCCCGCAACGTGGTGCTCGCCACGCCGGCCACCCTGGTCGCGCTGCTGCGTACCGTGGCGTACTCGTGGCGGCAGGAGGCGTTGGCCCGCAACGCGGTGGCGGTGCACTCGCTCGCCCGGGAGTTGTACGGCCGACTGTCCACCCTGGGCGATCACGTCGGCAAGCTCGGCAGCTCACTCGGTGGCGCGGTGACGGCGTACAACCGGGCGGTCGGCTCGTTGGAGGCCCGGGTCCTGGTCAGTGCGCGCAAACTGGCCGAGCTGGGCGTCTCCGACCAGGAGCTGACCGTCCCGGCCCAGGTCGAGCTGGCCCCCCGCCAGCCCCAGGCGCCCGAACTCCTCCCCACCGACGACCGCCCCTGACCCACCCTGGGCGGACGCGCCCCGCCCCGGCCCCGCCGCCGGGCGCCCGGCGGCTGAGGGCGCGATGTCGGCT
>NZ_JBMDWU010000073.1:0-7323 GCF_048594385.1 Micromonospora sp.
GAGCCAGGTTCCGGTCGGCGGGGTGGGGCGCAGGTCAGCGCTCGGCGATGCTCCAGGCGATGCCGTCGAGGATGTCGTGTTCGGAGGCGACCACCGAGGACATCCCGGCCCGCTCCATGATCACCTTGAGCACCAGCGCGCCCGCCCCGATCACGTCCGCGCGGCCCGGGTGCATCACCGGGATCGCCAACCGCTGCGCGGCGGTCCGGCCCAGCAGGTCGGCGGTCACCCCGGCAACCCGCTCGTACGGCACCCGGGCGTGGTGGATGCGCTCGGGGTCGTACTCCTGCAGGTCCTGGGCGATGGCGACGACGGTGGTGACCGAACCGGCGAGCCCGACCAGCGTAGCGGCCTCCCGGCCGGGGACGGCGGCGAGCGCCCGGTCGACGGCGGCGGCGATGTCGGCCTGCGCTGCGGCGACCTCGCCGACGGTCGGCGGGTCGCCGTGCAGGTGCCGTTCGGTCATCCGGACGCAGCCGATGTCGACCGAGATCGCCGCCTGCACCCCGGAGTCGCGGGTACCCACCACGAACTCGGTCGAGCCGCCCCCGATGTCGACCACCAGGTACGGCGGCTCCGCGTCGGCGGGCAGCCCCCGCACCGCGCCGGTGAACGACAGCCGGGCCTCCTCGTCGCCGCTGACCACCTCGGGCGCGACCCCGAGGGTCTGCTCCACCATGGCCCGGAAGTCGGCCGCGTTGCTGGCGTCCCGGGACGCCGAGGTGGCGCACATCCGCACCCGGTCGACGCCCAGCTTGTCGATCTCGGCGGCGTACCCGGCCAGCGCCACCCGGGTCCGCTCGATCGCCTCCGGGGCCAGCCGACCGGTCCGGTCGACGCCCTGGCCGAGCCGGACGATCTCCATCCGGCGGGCCAGGTCGACCAGTGGGGCCTGCGGCCCGGCCGACGGATCGGGCAGGTCGGCGACCAGCAGACGGATGGAGTTGGTCCCGCAGTCGATGGCGGCCACACGCGTCGTCACGGCAGCAACCCTACGGCAGCCGGCGGCCGCCCACCCCGGCACCGACCGCGCACGCGAGCCCCCGACCGCGCACGGGGGCACCGACCGCGCAGACGCAGCCCCCGACCGGCCACGGCCGGCACCGACCGGCGGCGGTCACCGACGCCGGGACAGTCGTCGCAGCAGCAGCCACGGCACCCAGGCCAGCACGGCGAGCAGCACCAGCAGCGCCACCAGCGGCGCCCGCCACCACGGGTCCACCGTCGCCGGTGGCGGGTCGGCGGGCGCGGACACCCACGGACGGGCGGTCTTCGACCAGGCCAGGAAGGCGTCGCCGATCGGGAGCAGGCCGAAGGCGTACCGGCGGGTGTGCGGGGTGTCCAGCGGAAAGCCGACCAGTTCGCCGTAGTTGGCCAACGCCCCGGCGAGCGCGTCGTCGCCCTGCACCTGGGCCGCGCCGAGGGTCACCACGGTGGCGGAGAAGCTCACCCCGAGCGGCAGCGGCCCCGAGTCGACGTCCCCCGGGCCGTCCAGACCGCGCGGATACTCCCGCACGGCCGGACCGAGCCCCAGCGGCGACACCACGAACCCGGTGCGGAAGCGCAGGTACTGCTCGCGGGCGAAGGTCGGGTCGATCTCCGGCAGGAACCGCTGGATGACGCTCTGCGAGGTGCCCCGGGCCACCTCGGCCGGCGCGCCGGTGCCCGGGTCGACCCGGTGCGGCAGCAGGCCGGTACGCGGGTCGAACCGCTGGCGTACGCCGTCCAGCCAGCGTGCCGTGGTCCGGTCGAACCGGGGCGGCAGCAGGTGGTCGTGCAGCCGCAGCGAGGCCACCGCCACCGTCGAGTCGACCGGCCACGCCTGCCCCGGGTAGGCGGCGAGGTACGGCGTGGCCGAGGCGTCGAACGCGGCGGCCAGCGTGGTCGACGCCTCGGTGAACCGGCGTACCTCGTCCGGGTCCCGCCCCGACACCGGTTGCAGGGCGAGCACCCCGCCGCGCAGCCAGTTGGTCCAGCCGGCGTGGAAGACGCCGTACGCCGGGGTCAGGTCGGCGCTGAACGGGGCCGTGCCGGCCGGGGACTCCAGCCGGGCCAGCGCCCACCGGGCCTCCCGTAGCGCCTCGTCGCGCCCCTGCGGTGGTTGCCGCAGGCCGGTCTCCACCCGGGCCAGCCCGTACAGCGCGTGGGCGAAGAACCAGCCCTCCGGGAACATCGCCTGGGCGTCCTCGCCGGCACCGTCGTCCAGTTCGGTCCGCAGGTAGTCGAGTTGCCGGTCCACCCCGGGCGGTTGGCGGTCGACGCCGCCGGTCGCGGGGGCGATCAGCCGGGCCACACCGACCAGCGCGAACAGGGTCACCAGGGCGGCGGGGACGGCAACCAACCGGCGCAGGATCGTCACCGGCCCAGGGTGCCGGGCCGGGTCAAGACACCGCGACCGTCACGGGCTAGAGGCGCAGCAGCATCCGGGTGTTGCCCAGGGTGTTCGGCTTGACCCGTTCCAGGTCGAGGAACTCGGCGACGCCCTCGTCGTAGGAGCGCAGCAGCTGCTCGTAGACGGGCTGCGGTACCGGGGCGCCGTCGATCTCGGTGAACCCGAACGCGCCGAAGAACGCCGTCTCGAAGGTGAGCACGAAGATCCGGGCGATGCCGAGTTCCCGGGCGGCGTCGATCAGCTCGGTGACGATCCGGTGGCCGAGCCGCCGCCCCCGGCAGGCCGGGTCGACGGCCACGGTACGGATCTCGGCGAGGTCCTCCCACATCACGTGCAGCGCCCCGCAGCCGACCACCCGCCCGTCGCCGGTGACCGCGACCCGGAACTCCTGCACGTCCTCGTAGAGGGTGACGGTGGCCTTGCTGAGCAGCCGCCGGTCGTCGGTGTAGGTGTCGACCAGCCGGCGGATGCCGCGTACGTCGCCGGTGCGGGCCCGGCGTACCACGATCTCGTCGGTCATCTCACCCGGCCGTCGGCACGTCCACGCAGGGCCCGGCCGCCCACCACTTCTCCACCAGGGCGAGCGTCTCGTCGCCGAACGGGTTGACCCCGGGGCCGGCACCGAGCGCGTGGCCCAGGTGCACGTGCAGGCACTTCACCCGGCCGGGCATCCCACCGGCGGAGATGCCGGCGATCTCCGGCACCTCGCCGATCGCGGCCCGGCGGGCCAGGTAGTCCTCGTGCGCGGCCCGGTAGCTGTCGGCCAGCTCCGGGTCCTCGGCGAGTCGCTCGGCCATCTCCTTCATCAGCCCGGCCGACTCCAGCCGGCTGCACGCCGCCGTCGCCTTGGGGCAGGTCAGGTAGAACAGCGTCGGGAAGGGGGTGCCGTCGGCGAGCCGGGGGGTGGTCTCCACCACGTCGGGCAGGCCGCACGGGCAGCGGTGGGCCACCGCCCGGGTGCCGCGGGGCGGGCGTCCGAGCTGCGCGGCCACCGCGGCCAGGTCGGCCTCGGTGGCCGGCTGGTGCTGCGGCGGGGGTACGGAGTCCGCCGCCGGCTCCTGCGGTGGTACGACAGTCACGGTGCCCATCTCTCGTTCGGTACGCGGGTGCTGCTCACTGGTCGGCGGCTTCGCCGTTCGCCGCCCGGACGCTCGACCACAGGGTGTCGTACCAGGGGACGGGGGCCTTGGGCGCGGCCGGCGGCCGACCGCCGTTGGCGTCGCGGGCCGCGCCGTCGGCGTCGTTGAGCACGATCACCGGGGTCTCGCCCGGGGCCACCATGTAGAACCGTTCCCGCGCCTTGATCTTGATGTATTCGGGGTCCTGCCACTTCGCCGCCTGGGCGGACAGCTCGGCGATCTGCTCGCGCTGGGCGGCCTGGCTGGCCTCCATCCGCTCGATGTCGACCTGCTGGTCGAGGTAGACCCGGACCGGATAGGTGTAGGCCAGGGCGAGCGCGAGCAGCACCGCGAACAGGACGGTGGCCCGCCCGGTGAACCGTCGGGGGTGGGGTGCGGCGAGCCGGCGGATGGTGCCGCCGGCCGCCGTGCGGCGCGCCGCCGCCGGGCGGTTGGCCGACCGGACACCGTCGACACCGCGCGAGCGGGCCGCGGTGGTCCGCGTCTCGGCGCGGACCCCGCCGTCGCGCAGTGGCGTGCGGGCGCCCCGGGCCCCGCCCGGCCGGCCGGTCGGCCGGCGGGCCGGGCGTTGGCCACCCGGTGTGCGGCGCTGCTGCATCGTCACACCCCTCCCCCCGAGGTTCGCCCGGGTCAGGCCGAACGGTAACGCGGGAACGCGCCGACGCCGGCGTACCGCGCCGCGTCGCCCAGCTCCTCCTCGATCCGCAGGAGCTGGTTGTACTTGGCGACCCGGTCGGACCGGGCCGGGGCACCGGTCTTGATCTGGCCGCAGCCGGTGGCGACGGCCAGGTCGGCGATGGTGGTGTCCTCGGTCTCGCCGGAGCGGTGGCTCATCATGCACTTGAAGCCGGCCCGGTGGGCCAGGTCCACGGCGTCCAGCGTCTCGGTCAGCGAGCCGATCTGGTTGACCTTGACAAGCACCGCGTTGGCGGCCTTCTCGGTGATGCCCCGGGCGATGCGCTGCGGGTTGGTGACGAACAGGTCGTCGCCGACGATCTGGATCCGGTCGCCGACGGCGGCGGTCAGGGTGGCCCAGCCGCTCCAGTCGTCCTCGGCCAGCGGGTCCTCGATGGAGACGATCGGGTAGTCGCCGATGAGCTTGGTGTAGTAGTTGCTCATCTCCTCGGCGCTCTTGGCCGCGCTCTCGAACGTGTAGGTGCCGTTGTCGAAGAGCTCGGTGGCGGCCACGTCGAGGGCGAAGACGATGTCGGTGCCCAGCCGGTAGCCGGCCTTCTCGACCGCCTCGGCGATCAGGTCCAGCGCGGCGGCGTTGCTGGGCAGGTTGGGGGCGAAGCCGCCCTCGTCGCCCAGGCCGGTGGAGAGGTCCTTCTTCTTGAGCACCGACTTCAGCGCGTGGTAGACCTCGGCCCCGGAGCGCAGCGCCTCGCGGAAGCTGGACGCCCCGATCGGCGCGATCATGAATTCCTGCACGTCGACGTTCGAGTCGGCGTGCGCCCCACCGTTGAGGATGTTCATCATCGGCACCGGCAGCAGGTGGGCGTTCGGGCCGCCGAGGTAGCGGAACAGGCTCAGCTCGGCGCTGCCGGCCGCGGCCTTGGCCCCCGCCCGCGAGACCCCGAGGATCGCGTTCGCGCCCAACTCGCCCTTGTTGTCGGAGCCGTCGAGGTCGAGCATCTTCTGGTCGATCAGCCGCTGCTCGCTGGCCTCGTAGCCGATGAGCTGGTCGACGATCTTGTCCTCGATGTTGGCGACCGCGTTCTCGACGCCCTTGCCCAGGTAGCGGCCCTTGTCACCGTCGCGCAGTTCGACCGCTTCGAAGGCGCCGGTGGAGGCGCCGGAGGGTACGGCGGCGCGGGCGATCGTGCCGTCGTCCAGCCCTACCTCGACCTCGACCGTGGGGTTGCCCCGCGAGTCGAGAATCTCCCGGGCGACGATTCCCTCGATGGTTGCCACTGAGTCGCTCCTCGTTCGTGTGTGCGAATCCGGTTCGGGCCGCGACGGTGCGGCTGAGGCAGGTGTGTTGAACGCAGCGTATCGGGCGACGCCGGACGCCACGGCGTCCGGGGACACGTAGCCCACCCCTAATCGGTACGCCGGGACGGACATTCCCGGATTCTCACCCCTGAACCGGCAACCGGTTTGCGCCGGGTGGACCCGATCGACCACGCTGGTCGCCATGCCCGCCGTCTCGACCACCCTCCGCGTGCTCGCCGTGTCGGTCATCGCGTCGCTCACCGTCACCGGCTGTCAGACCCTCGACGACGCCGGTCGCACCCTCGGCCGCGCCGATCTGATCAACGATCTCGCCACCCGGCTCGACGAGTCGCTGGTGCGGACCTGGACCGCCGAGTACCGGCTCGCCGGTGGCCGGGACTTCACCATCGCCCAGACGAAGGAGCCGGCCCGCTCCGCGTACACCTGGACCGCCGGCAAGATCACCGTCTCCGAGCAGGCCATCACCAGGTGCGGGACCACCGCCGGGCGGACCACCTGCACGGTCGAGCCGCCGGTGCTGATGTCCGGCAAGGCCGCCGTGCCGCTGTTCACCGAGGCCCGCAAGGCCGGCCTGGTCACCCCGCCGGCGGTGATCGGCCTGCTCACCGAGGCCGCCCTCGACCCGGCGGCCCAGGTCAAGCAGACCGACACCACGATCACCGGGCACCACGCCACCTGCGTCGAGGTCCGCCGGGCCGCCGGGAACTTCGACACCTGCGTCACCAGCGAGGGTGTGCTCGGCAGCTTCACCGGGGTCCTCGACGGTCAGCCCGTCGAGTTGACCCTGGACCG
Source organism: Micromonospora sp. (assembly GCF_048594385.1). Taxonomy (NCBI): domain Bacteria; kingdom Bacillati; phylum Actinomycetota; class Actinomycetes; order Micromonosporales; family Micromonosporaceae; genus Micromonospora; species Micromonospora sp. Next base: position 6,280 of record NZ_JBMDWU010000073.1, read on the forward strand.
CTACACCGACTCGGTGACACCGACAGCGTTCGACCTGCCCGCCGGAGCCGGGGTGACCGACCGCCGGCCGGCGACGCCGTGACCGTCCCCCCGCCCGCAGACCCCACCCCCGACCCGTCGCCCGCGCCCGGCGACCTGGGCCTGCTGGTGGCCGGCCACCGGCTCCTCACCACCCCCGGCGGGGGCCTGCCGCGGGTCGGCGAGCTGCCGGCCGGGACCGACTGGGTGCCGGTGGGCACGCTCGACGGCGTGCCGGCCTGGGCGGCGGCACCGGACGGGGCGACCCGACCGGCCGGGCGCTGGCGCAGTTGGCGGGCGCTCGCCGCCGAGCTGCCCGAACCGCTCGCCACGCTCGCCGGGCGGGCGGTGGCCGTGGTCACCTTCCGGCGTACCCACCGCTGGTGCGGGGCCTGCCGGGCGGAACTGGCCGACGTGCCGGGCGAGACGGCCCGCCGCTGCCCCGCCTGCGACCTGTACGTGCCGCTGCGGCTCTCCCCGGCGGTGCTGGCGGCGATCACCCGCCCCGGGCCGGCCGGCGGCCCCACCGAGCTGCTGCTGGTGCGGCACGCGTCCGGTCCGACCGGACTGTGGGCGCTGGTCGCCGGCTTCGTCGAGGCCGGCGAGTCGTTGGAGACGGCGGTCCGCCGCGAGGTCACCGAGGAGGTCGGGCTGGCCCTCGGCAGCGTCGACTACTTCGGCAGCCAACCCTGGGCGATCTCCGGGCCGGGGGTGCTGCTCGCCGGCTTCACCGCCACCGCCGCCGACCCCACCGCCGAGCCGGAGGTGGACGGGCGGGAGCTGGTGCGGGCCCGCTGGTTCCCGGTGGACGCGCTGCCGGCCGAGCTGCCACCGGCGTACTCGATCTCCCGCTGGCTGGTCGACGCGGTCGCCGCCCGCGGTTGAGCCGGCCCCGGTCGGCTCAGACGCCGAGCAGGGTGCGCAGGTGGCGTGGCGGCGGGCAGTCGTGGGCGAGCATCGCGGCGGGCCCCCCGCGCAGCGGCACCCCCGCCGGTCGGGCGGCCGCGCTGTCGGCCATCTCGCTGT
>NZ_JBMDWU010000074.1:0-2068 GCF_048594385.1 Micromonospora sp.
CCCGGCCCCGCGGCCGGTCGTCCTGAGGATTAGTGCGCTATGTTGGGTCAATAGGGTTATCGAAACTGCCGGATAACTCAACATCGGCGAAAGTGCGTCGACCCGGCGGGCCCCGGACGGGCGCTGGTCCCGGACGGGCGCGGGCCGACGGGCGGCCAGGCGGGCACGGCCCGACAAGCGTCCGGGCGGGCGCGGCCCGACGAGCGTCCAGGCGTGCGCGGGTCGGCGGGCGTGCGGGTGGGTGGGTGGGTGGTCAGGAGCGGCGGGCGGATTCCACCAGGAACGGGACACCCTGCTGGCAGGTGCTCATCAGGTCGGGTTGGGCCCGGCCGGTGACCGTCACCCGGGCTCCCGCCACGAGCACGTCTTTCGGGCCGCCGACCAGTTGGTGGCCGTCGAGCAGCACACACCCCGGCTCGACCCCCGCCTCGACGGTGCCGGTCAGCTCCGTCGCGCCCGGACCGGGCGGCAACCGTGGGCCGCCGGGCGGCGGCTTCAACCCGCCGGGCGGCACCGACCCGGCCGGCGGTGCGGACGGGGCCACCGAGGCCGGCGGCGTGGACGGCGGCACGGTGCCCGTCGGGGTGACCGTGTCCGTCGGGACGACCGTGGGGGTCGGGGAACTGGTCGGCGTGGCCGGCGGGCCGGTGACGTCGGCACCGTCGCCACAGCCGGCGAGCGCCACACCGGCGGCCAGCAGCACGACGACCGCCATCCGAGGAGTTCTCATACCACTGGGACGCGCCCCACCCGTGATCCGTTCCGTCCGCCGGGAACCCACCGACGAGGGGCACCGGTGCCGGCAGGCACCGACGGACACGCCGACGCCGACCCGCGCTCGGCGCGTCACCCCGGTGCCCGGGTCGACGCGAGGCTTCCGTGCCGGGTCAACCCCGCCGGAGCGGGTGCCCGGTCGGCGCGCGGAGCGGGTCCCCGGTCGGCGGGCCCGCCCGGGGTCAGCCGCGGGAGGCGGCCTTCATGTCGCGCTTGAGTTCCTGCGGCAGCGAGAAGGTCAGCCGCTCGTTGGCGGTGACCACCTCGTCGACGTCGGTGAAGCCCCGCGCGGCCAGGTGTGCCAGCACCTCGTGGACCAGTTCGTCGGGCACGCTCGCGCCGGAGGTCAGCCCCACCGTCCGGGCGTCGGCCAGCCAGGCGTCGTCGATCTCGTGGGCGAAGTCGACCAGGTGCCCGGCACGGGCCCCGGCGTCCAGGGCCACCTCGACCAGGCGTACCGAGTTGGACGAGTTGCGCGAGCCGACCACGATCACCACGTCGCAGTCGGGGGCGATCTCCTTGACCACGTGCTGCCGGTTGGAGGTGGCGTAGCAGATGTCGTCGCTGGGCGGCGACTGGAGCAGCGGCAGCCGGGTCTTGAGCCGGGCCACCGTCTCCAACGTCTCGTCCACCGACAGCGTGGTCTGGGAGAGCCAGACCACCTTGTTCGGGTCGCGCACGGTGATCCGGTCCACGTCGTCGGGGCCGTCGACGAGCTGGATGTGGGCGGGGGCCTCCCCGGCGGTGCCGATGACCTCCTCGTGCCCCTCGTGACCGATCAGCAGGATGTCGTAGTCCTCGGCGGCGAACCGCTTGGCCTCCTGGTGCACCTTGGTCACCAGTGGGCAGGTCGCGTCGATCGCCCGCAGCGACCGGGCCCTAGCCTGCTCGTAGACCTCGGGGGCGACGCCGTGCGCGGAGAAGATGACGGTGGCGCCCTCGGGCACCTCCTCGTTCTCCTCCACGAAGATCGCGCCCCGCGCCTCCAGGGTCTGCACCACGTGCTTGTTGTGCACGATCTGCTTGCGGACGTAGATCGGCGCCCCGTAGAGCTTCAGCGCCTCCTCGACGGTCTGCACCGCCCGGTCCACCCCGGCGCAGTAGCCGCGGGGCTTGGCCAGGAGCACGCGCTTGCCGGTCTTTGGGGTCGCCTCAGCCTCGGTCACCCGCCCATCGTACGTGTCGACATCTCCCCCGGCAGGAGCTGCGACCCGTACCCCAGCGGGGGTACGGGTCGCGGCGGGCGGGCCGGCAGCGCCGCGACGGGGGAGGCGGCGCGTCGGGTGGGCGGGTG
>NZ_JBMDWU010000075.1:0-15312 GCF_048594385.1 Micromonospora sp.
TTTTTTTTTTATTCTTGTTCACCCCCCCCCCCCAAAACATTCTCACCCCCGCCCCGGGGGGTGGGGTGGGGTGGGGGGTGGAGGGGTGGGGAGGGGGTGGGGTGGGGGTTAGGGTTTCGGGGTGACGGGGTATGCGGGGGACATCGAACTTGCTCACCGGCTGGCGGATGCCGCCGACGCCATCTCGATGGCCCGGTTCCGGGCGCTTGACCTGCGGGTGACGGCGAAGCCGGACCTGACTCCCGTCTCCGACGCGGACACCTCCGTCGAGCGGGAGATCCGGGAACTGCTGGCCGCCCACCGGCCGGACGACGGGTTGCTCGGCGAGGAGTACGGCGAGCAGCCGGCCACCGGTCCGCACGACCGGCGGTGGGTGATCGACCCGATCGACGGCACCAAGAACTTCGTCCGGGGCGTGCCGGTGTGGGCCACCCTGATCGCCCTGCTGGAGGGGGACCGGCCGGTGGTCGGGCTGGTCTCCGCCCCGGCGCTCGGCCGGCGCTGGTGGGGGGCCAACGGCCTGGGGGCGTACGCGGGGCGCGACGCCGCCTCCGGCGAGCCGATCCGGGTCTCCGGGGTACGCGACCTCGCCGACGCCAGCGTCTGCTACTCGTCGCTGACCGGGTGGGAGGCGGCCGGCCGGCTGGACGCGGTACTCCAGTTGATGCGCGACACCTGGCGCAGCCGCGCCTACGGCGACTTCTACGGCTACATGCTGCTGGCCGAGGGGGCACTGGACGTGATGGTGGAGCCGGAACTGTCGCTGTGGGACGTGGCCGCGCTGGTGCCGATCGTGACCGCCGCCGGGGGCACCATGACCACCATGGAAGGCGCTCCCGCCCCTGGTGGGACGGCATCCGGCGAGATCAGCGCGATCGCCACCAACGGGCCGCTGCACACCGACGTGCTGTCCCGGCTGGGTCGGCCAACCGCGCGCTGAACGCAACGGCCCTCTATTCTCGCCTGGTGGTGTCCTCCGGTTGGTGCTTCCTCGCGGCGATGATCATCGCGTACGGCTTCGCCAACATGCTCCAGTCGGTGGCCGCCGCCCGGACGACCGTGCACCACACCTTCGACCCGGGGCTGCTGCTGCGGCTGGCCGGGCACCGGACGTACCTGATCGGGCTGCTCTGCCAGGTGACCGGCTTCGTACTGGCCTTCCTGGCCCGGCGCGACCTGCCGTTGTTCCTGGTGCAGGCGAGCGTGGCGGCGGGCCTGGGGGTGACCGCCCTGCTGGGGGTGGTGGTGCTCAAGTGGCGGCTGCCCGCCGCCGAGGTGGCGCTGCTGGTGCTGCTCTTCGCCGGGATCACCGCGTTGGTGCTCTCCGCCCAGCCGGCCCCCTCCAAGGGGCTCGGCACCGCCGGCCTGGTCGCCCTGGCGCTGGCGCTCGGCGGGATCGGACTGCTCGGTTTCTTCGCGGTACGCCTGCACGGGGCACCCGGCTCGGTGGCGCTCGGCTCCCTGGCCGGGCTGGCGTTCTCCGCCGCCGCGGTGGCCGCCCGGCCGCTGGCCTCCGCCCCGTCGGCCGAGGCGTTCGTCCGTGACCCGCTGCTCTACCTGCTGATCGTCCACTCGCTGGTGGGTCAGCTGCTGCTCGGCCTGGCGATGCAGCGCGGCTCCACGACGGCGGCCGTGGCCGCGATGGACGCCGCCGGGGCGGTACCCGCCGCCATCGTCGGCCTGCTGCTGCTCAACGACAAGATCTGGCCGGGCCGGGAGTGGCTGGCCGCCGTCGGCTTCCTGATCACTCTCGCCTCGGTCATCGGGCTCACCCGGTACGCCGCACCCCAGCACCACCACGCGGTGGCCCGCACCCGGGAACGCGCCATGGTGGGCGCCGCCCCCCGCGCCTGACGGGTCGGCGGTCGTGGGGCGCGGTCAGACGCCGACCGGGCCGGTGGTCGTGGTGGTCGTTCCCGTGACCGGCGTCTCGACCTCCACCGCAACGGGGGCGGCCGGGTCGGCCTCGACGTCGACCGGCACCGTGTCGGGCACCTCGACCGGGGTACGCCGGCCCACCACCCGCTCGTAGAGCCGCTCCAGCGCGCCGGCCGTCCGCTCCCAGGTGTAGCTGCACCGCACCCGGTCCACCGCGGCGTGCCCGTAGGCGAACCGGCCCGCGTTGTCGGCGAGCAGCCGGCGCAGCGTCATGCCCAGCGTGCGGACGTCGCCGGGAGGCACCAGCCGGCCGGTGACCTCGTCGACCACCGCGTCGGCGATGCCGCCCACGGCGTAGCCGACCACCGGCACCCCGCAGGCCATCGCCTCCAGCGACACCCGGCCGGCGGCGGAGTAGTGCGGGGTGCAGGCGACCACGTCGGCCGAGCGGTACCAGGTCGCGAGCTGGTCGTGCGGCACCGCGCCGACCAGGGTGACCTGGTCGGCGACCCCGGCCCGCTCGGCCAGCTCGCGCAACCGCCGGGCCTCGGCGTGGGTGGCCAGCTGGTCGGCCGGCGGCCCACCGGCGATCACCAGTTCCGCGTCGCCGACCAGCCGCATCGCCCGGATCAGGTCGTCCTGTCCGTGGCCCGGGGACAGCCCGCCGACGGACAGGATGCGGGCCCGCTGGTCGCGGGGGGCGGCCTCCCCGTCGGGGTGGAACCGTTCGACGTCCACCCCGGTGGGCACCATCGCCACCGAGGAGCGTTGCAGCCCCATCCGGGTCAGCTCGTCGACCTCGTCGGTGCACTGGGCGACGGCGACGTCCACCGCCCGGGTGAGCGCACGCTCCAGCGGGATGCGCTCGCCGGGGCCGTCGTACTCGCGGCCGAGGTGGCGGCGCTGCTCGACGCCGAGCGAGTGGAAGGTCTGCACCACCGGGATGTTCGTCTCCCGGACCGCGTGCGCGGCGGCCAGGCCGCCGATCCAGTAGTGCCCGTGCACCACCTCCGGCGTCCACTCCCCCGCCCACCGGTCGGCCAACCAGCGGCCGAACTCGGGCACGTGCGGAACCAGGTCGGCGGTGACGGTGGGCCGGGCCGGGCCGACGGGCACACGTTCCACCCGGTACCCGTCGATCTCGACGCTCGCCGGCAGGGCCGGGTCGTCGCGGCGCTCGTACACCCGCACGTCGTGGCCGCGCCCGGCCAGCTCGCCGGCGACCCGAGCGACGTGCTCGTGGGTGCCGACGGGTGGTCCTTCCGCGTACCGGGACGACCCGGCGTGCGCGCAGACGAGGCCGACGCGCATGGTGCACCTCCATGCGATCTGCGAGGGATGATCCGGTCAGAGCGTCCCATTAACCGGGGCTCCACGAGCCGAAACCTCGCAGATCGGAAGCGGTCAGCGGTCGCTGGGCCGGCTGTGGGGCACCCCACACCGCCTCGGGCCGGTGCCCGCCTGGCCCGGGGTGGGCTACGGCTGACCGGAGCGGTCCCGCTGATCAGTGGCCGCACGGCGGCATGACCGGGCCCGTCCGGGGGTACCGAGCGGAAATGCCGATGACCCGTACCCCCGCCGTCACCGCCGTGGTGGTCGCCGGCGTCACCGGCGGGTCCGACGCCATCCCGACGCCGCGTCCCGCCCGGCCCGGCGTCCCCGGGACGACGACCCACCCGGCCCGCGCCGACCGGGGGCGACGGCGATGAGCCGCGCCGACCTGCCGACCCCGGGAACGGTCCGGCACCCCCGGGCGGGATGCCAGGTGGTGGCCGACGACTCCTCCGCGCTGGTCCGGCTCGCCGGGACGCTGGAGCCGACCGACGTCGAGCGGGTACGCGACGCGCTGCTCGTCCGGCTCGTCAACCGGCCCGGTCCGATCGTGGTCGACCTGGCCGGGCTGCGGGCCGACCGGGTGACCGCCGGCCGGTTGCTGGCCGGGGTACGCCGGGCGGTACGCGACTGGCCCGCCGCCGACCTGCTGGTGGTCGACCCGACCGGGACGCTGGTCGACGGGGACGCGGCGGAACTGGCGGTCTACCCGACCGAGGCCGAGGCGACGGCGGCCCTGGCCCGTACGCCGATGGCGGCGGTGCTGACCGAGGAGCTGACGCCGACGGTCGGGGCGGCCCGGTGGGCGCGGGAACTGGTGACCGACCGCTGCGCCCGGTGGGGTGCGCCGGAGCTGGCCGAACCGGCCTGCATCGCGGTCACCGAGATGGTCAACAACGTGGTGGCGCACGCGTCGACCCCGATGACGCTGCGGTTGGCCGCGCAGGGCGACACCGTGCACCTGGCGGTGCGGGACCACTCCCGGCGGCAGCCCCGCTACGGGGGACCGGCGTCGCTCACCTCGGCCGGTGGCCGGGGGCTGCTGTTGATCGACACGGTGGCCCGGCGTTGGGGCAGCACCCCGCTCCCGGACGGCAAGGTGATCTGGTGCGTGCTGCACACCGAGGACGAGTCGCACTGGCACCACGACTGATTACTGCCCTTTCGTCCCGATCCCGGGAGCGGGACCCGGTTACCCGGGCCGTGCCAGTGGGTAGTGCTCAGCCATGCGCGACGACGAGTTCCCGACCCCCGTGTCCGACCCCGAGGCGCTCGGCCTGCCCGACACCGCCGACGACGACTCGACCGCCCACGACGACGTGCTGACCGGCCGGGAGGCCGACGGCCCCGACCCGGCCCAGCTGCCCGGCGACCGTACCCCGGTGGCCGTCGACCACTTCGGCACCACCGCCGACGAGCAGCTCGACGGCGAGTCGTTGGACTACAAGCTCGACCGCGAGCAGTACGAGCGGCGGGCCGACGACCCGCTGGCCGGGCCGGTCGACCCGGACATCGCCGCCGAGGCGGAGAACGAGGAGGCCGCCGCGCAGGCCCAGCTCGACGCCGACGTGCTCGACCCGGGCCCCACCTCGGACCCGAACTCCCCGGTCTCGCTCTACGACCACGGTCAGCTCGGCACGGTCGCCGACGCGCAGGTGGGTCGGCTCGTCGAACCGGACGAGGGGGCCCGCACCGACCAGGAGACCGACAGCGTCGCCTACGACGCGGGCGCGGCCGGCGGCGGCGCGAGCGCCGAGGAACTGGCCATCCACGAGACCCGGCCGCCCGAGGCACACTGACCCCCGGCCGTCCAGGGCCGCGTCCTCGGTCGTCCAGGGCGCGCCCTCAGTCGTCCAGGCCGCGTTCGATCGCGTAGCGGGTCAGCTCCACCCGGTTGTGCAGCTGGAGCTTGCCGAGCGTGTTCTGCACGTGGTTCTGCACGGTGCGGTGCGACAGCCCGAGCCGCCCGGCGATCTGCTTGTAGGACAGCCCCTTCGCCACCAGCCGCAGCACCTCGGTCTCCCGTTCGGTGAGCCGGGGGGCCGCGCCGGGCCCGTCGTCGCCGGACCCACCGGCCGGCGGGTCCGCGGCGAGCCGCCGGTACTCGCCCAGCACCAGCCCGGCCAGGCCCGGGGTGAACACCGGCTCACCGGCGGCCGTGCGGCGCACCGCGTCCAGGAACTCCGCCGGGGCCGCCGACTTCAGCAGGTAGCCGGTGGCCCCGGCCTTCACCGCGTCCAGCACCCCCTGCTGCTCACCGCTGGCCGACAGCATCAGCACCCGGACCCGGGGCAACGCGGCCCGCAGTCCCTGGATCACCTCCACCCCGGAGATGTCCGGCAGTTGGAGGTCGAGCACCACCACGTCGGGTCGGGCGGCGGCGGCCACCCGGACCGCCTGGCGGCCCTCACCGCTGGTCGCCACCACCAGGTGCCCGGCCTCGGTGAGGTCCCGGGCCACCCCCTCCCGCCACATCGGGTGGTCGTCGACCACCATCACCCGCACCCCGGTCATCGGCTCCTCCTCGGCACCATCAGTTCGATCTCGGTGCCCTCCCCCGGCGTCGAGATGATCCGCACCTCGCCGCCGAGGTCGGTCATCCGTCCCCGGATGGCCTGCGCCACCCCCAGCCGGCCCTGCCGGGCCGCCTCGACCAGCCGGCCCGCCGGAATGCCCGGCCCGGCGTCGCGCACCGACACGGTCACCGTGTCGCCCTCGTCCTCGACGAGCACCCAGCCCCGCCCGTCGGCGTGCCGCCGCACGTTGTCCAGGGCCGCCGCCGTCGCGGCGGCCACCTCCCGGGCCACCGACGCCGGCAGCGGCACCGGCGTCGCCGGGGCGGAGACCTGCACCGTCGCCGAGGCGTACCCGGACAGCAGGGACCGCAGGTCGACCTCGCCGACCGGGTCGACGGGGGACGTCGGCGGGGCCCCGGAGATCAACGCGCGTAATGCCACCTCCTGCTGGCCGGCGAGCCGGGCCAGCTCACCGGCCTCCCCGTCGAGGTGCGCGCCGCGCCGCTGGACCAGGGACAGCACCTGGAGCACCGAGTCGTGGATGTCCCGGGCCAGCCGTTCCCGTTCCCGGGTCGCCGCCTCCAGTTCCACCGCCCGCTGCAACCGCTCCTCGGTGCTCACCGCCAGCCGGGCCACGTGCCCCACCACCGCGCCGGCGAGCAGCAGCAGGATCGCCCCGGTCAGCGAGGACGGGCCGATCCGGCCCCGGGTGACGAGGTCCGTGCCGCCGACCAGCAGCGCGGCCACCGTGCCGCGCCGCCGCCCGCCGGAGACCGCCCAGGCCAGCACCGGCCCGGCCAGCCACGCCACGGCGAGGGCGGGCACCCCGGCGGCCAGCGCCGGGCGTCCCACCACCCACGGCGTGACCGCCAGGATCGCCAGCACCACGCCGAGGTCGGCCAGGAGCAGCGGCCAGCGCCGGTTGGCCGGCCGGGCGTACCCGACCGCCGTCACCCCGGACCAGGCCAGCATCACCAGCAGTACGCCGCCCGCGGCGACCGGGTGGGCGTACCGGCCGGCGTCGCGCAGGACCAGCAGGCCGACGTACGCCAGCGAGGCGAACCGGAAGACCGCGACGGAACGCCACAGCGGGTCGGCGAAACCTCCCGGCGGGGACGACGGCATGGCCGCCACGATGCCACAGTCCCCAGGTCAGCCGGCCGGGCCGGTCGGTGCGGGCCCGAGAACCCTGGCGTACGGTAGAAATAGCGTGAAAAACTCCGAGATCGCTGTCGGGACAGGGCCCATGACGAACGCAGAGCTTCCCACACCGCGTACGGTGGTGCCCATCGAACCTTCCCTTCTCATCGCCGAGGCGTTCGACCAGGCACAGGTGACCGAGCTGAGACACTCGGTCAGCTCCTGCGCGCACGCGGCCGGCATGGCCGGGCAACGGCTCGACGACTTCGTGCTGGCGGTCAACGAGTTGATCACCAACGCCGTGCGGCACGGTGGCGGACGGGGCTGGCTGCGGCTCTGGCGACGCGCCGGCGAGCTGGTCTGCGAGGTCTCCGACCACGGCAGCGGCATCAGCGAGCAGCGGCTCGACGACCGCAGCCGGCCCGCCCCGGACACCGCCGGCGGCTGGGGGCTCTGGCTGGCCCGGGAGCTCAGCGACGCCATGGAGGTCGAGAGCGGCGCGGCCGGCACCACCGTACGGATCAGCGCCCTCTTCGCCTGACCCGCCGGCCCGGTCCGGCCGCCCGGTTCGCCGACACCGCCCACCGGCCTGGCCCGCCCGCCGGTGACGGTCAGCCGAACAGGGCGCTGACCGACTCGCCGTTGTGGATGCGACGCATCGCCTCGGCCAGCGCCGGAGCCACCGAGAGCACCGTCAGCTCCGGCACCCGCTTGTCCGCGGGGATCGGCACGGTGTTGGTGCAGACGATCTCGCGTACCCCGTCGACGGCGGCGAGCCGGGTCAGCGCGCCGTCGGAGAACAGGCCGTGGGTACAGGCCAGCCGGATCGACCGGACGTTGCGTTGGTGCAGGTGGCCGATCAGCTCGACCACCGTGCTGCCCTTGGCGATCTCGTCGTCCAGCACGATCACGTCCCGGTCAGCCACCTCACCGATCACCGTGCTGATGGTGACCCGGTCGTCGCTGAACCGCTGCTTCGCCCCGGCGGCGACCGGGGTGCCGAGCATCCGGGCGAACGCCGCCGCCTCCTTGGCGTTGCCCAGGTCCGGCGAGACCACCACCGTGTTGCCCAGGTCGTACCCCCGGAAGTGGGCGGCCAGCTCGCGCAGGGCGTGCAGGTGGTCGACGGGGACGCTGAAGAAGCCGTGCACCTGCGGTGAGTGCAGGGTCATCGCCAGCACCCGCTGGGCGCCGGCCGAGGTGAGCAGGTCGGCCACCAGCCGGGCCCCGATGGAGATGCGCGGGGCGTCCTTCTTGTCCGACCGGGCGTACGCGTAGTGCGGCAGGACCACGGTGATCCGCCCCGCCGACGCGCCCCGGGCGGCGTCGATCATGAGCAGCAGCTCCACCAGGTTCTCCTGCACCGGGGGCACCAGGGGCTGGATCAGGAAGACGTCCCGCTCCCGGCAGTTCGCCTGCAACTGCACCTCCAGGCAGTCGTTGGCGAACCGGGACACCCGCACCGGGTGCAGCGGCACCCCCAGGTGGGAACAGATCTCGGCGGCGAGGTCGGGATGGGCGGTTCCACTGAACACGGCGATGTCGCGCACGTCTGGAGATCGTACGGAACCGTGCCGGTTCTCCCGTCGACCCGGGCCGGGTACGGTGCCGAAATGACCGGAGAGTACGTCGCCGCCATCGACCAGGGCACCACCTCGTCGCGGTGCATCGTCTTCGACCGGGCCGGTGGGATCGTCGCCGTCGCGCAACGCGAGCACCGGCAGATCTTCCCCCGGCCCGGTTGGGTCGAGCACGACGCCGAGGAGATCTGGGCCAACGTCGAGCGGGTGGTCCGCGACGCGCTGGCCGACGCCGGCACCGGCCCCGACGGGTTGGCCGCCGTCGGCATCACCAACCAGCGGGAGACCACCGTGGTCTGGGACCGGGCCACCGGCCGACCCGTCGCCAACGCCGTCGTCTGGCAGGACACCCGCACCGGCCCGCTGCTGCGCGAACTGGCCGACTCGTACGGCGAGGAGCGGCTGCGCGCCCGCACCGGGCTCACCCTGGCCACCTACTTCGCCGGCCCGAAGCTGCGCTGGCTGCTGGACGACGTCGACGGGCTGCGGGAACGCGCCGAACGGGGCGAGGTGCTGTTCGGCACGATGGACAGCTGGCTGATCTGGAAGCTGACCGGACGGCACGTCACCGACGTCACCAACGCCAGCCGGACCATGCTGATGGGCCTGGAGACCCTCGACTGGGACCCGGAGCTGCTCGACGCACTGCGCATCCCGGCCGCGATGCTGCCGCAGATCCGCAGCTCGGCGGAGGTCTACGGAGCGGCCCACGGGGTGCTCGACGGGGTGCCGGTGGCCAGCGCGCTCGGCGACCAGCAGGCGGCCCTGTTCGGGCAGACCTGTTTCCAGCCAGGCGAGGCGAAGTGCACCTACGGCACCGGGAGTTTCCTGCTGCTCAACACCGGGGCCAGCCCGGTGCCGTCCAGCCACGGCCTGCTGACCACGGTGGCCTACCGGATCGACGGCCAGCCGGCCGCGTACGCCCTGGAGGGGGCAATCGCGGTGACCGGGTCGCTGGTGCAGTGGCTGCGGGACAACCTCGGATTGATCTCCTCGGCGGCCGAGGTCGAGGAGCTGGCCGCCACCGTGGACGACAACGGGGGCTGCTACGTGGTGCCCGCCTTCTCCGGGCTGTTCGCGCCGCACTGGCGTAGCGACGCCCGGGGGGTGATCGCCGGCCTGACCGGCTACATCACCAAGGGGCACCTGGCGCGGGCGGCGCTGGAGGCGTCGGCCTGGCAGACCCGCGAGGTGGTCGACGCGATGAACGCCGACTCCGACGTGGCGCTGCGCCGGCTGCGGGTCGACGGTGGAATGACCGCCAACGGGCTGCTGATGCAGTTCCTCGCCGACGTGCTGGCGGTGCCGGTGGTCCGCTCCCGGATCACCGAGACCACCTGCCTCGGCGCGGCGTACGCGGCCGGCCTGGCGGTCGGTTTCTGGCCCGACCTGGCCACCCTGCGCGCACAGTGGCGCTCCGACGCGCAGTGGGAGTCCCGGATGGACCCGGCGCACCGGGAGCGGGAACTGGGCCGGTGGCGCAAGGCGGTCGACCGCACCCTCGACTGGGTCGACTGACTCCGGCGGCGGCCCGTCCGTCGACCGGTCCGCGTCGTGCCCGACCGATACGATCGGCCGGGGGGATGCCACATGCAGACAGTCGGTCCGTACGCGCTGCACCGCAGGCTCAGCTCGTGCGAGCTGGGCGAGGTCTGGGCCGCACGGGACGCCGCCGAGCGGCCGTTCACCGTCGCCGTGCTCGCGCCGGCCGCCGCCGAGGGCGGCTGGCGGGAGGCGTTCGCCGCGGCGGCCAACACCCTGGCCCGCTCCGACGGCCTGCCGATCACCGGGGCCAACCACACCGGTCCGATGCCCTGGGTGGCCTGCGCCGCCGAGCAGGGTGCCGGGGCCGCGCACGTCTTCCTCGCGTTGGGGCAGCGCCTCGTCCCGGCCGGGGAGCCCCCGGCCGGTGGCCCCCGGGGCGGACCGGCCGGCGTGTCCGACCCGGCACACCGGCCGACCGCCGGGGCTCCGGTCGCCGCAACGCCGGTTGCCGGAGCACCGGTCGCCGCCGGGGCCGGCGGGACACCGGCACCGGAGGGGCGGCCCACCGCCGGGCCGGCGGGCGCGGCCCGGCCGGTGCCCGCCCCGTCGACCGGAGCCGCCGCATCCACCGGGTCTGCTTCGTCGACGGGCCACGGAACGCCGACGGGCCACGGAGCGCCGACCGGGCCTGTCGCGTCGACCGGCAATGTCGCGTCGACCGGGCCTGTCGCGTCGGCCACGGGCGGCACGGTGCCGCCGGGTGCCGCACCCCGCACGACCCCACCCCGCACGACCGCCCCGCCCCACCCGGCGACCCCGCACCAGACCGCACCGCACCAGGCCACTCTGCCGCAGGCCGGCCCACACCAGGCAGCACCGCAGCAGGCCGGTCGGCAAGCAGCCCGGCAACAGGCCGGCCCGCACCAGGCCGCTCTGCCGCAGGTCACCCCACACCAGGCCGGCCCGCAGCAGGTCGGTCCGCAGCAGGTCGGTCCGCACCAAGCGGCCCCGCACCAGGCCGGTCAGCAGGCAGCCCGGCAGCAGGCCGGCCCACAGCAGGCAGCCCCACCCCAGGCCGGCCCGCAGCAGGTGGTGCCCGCGCCGGTGGTGCCGCAGCGGGCGGGACCGCCGTACCCGCCGACGGCCCTCGCGCCGTACCCGCCGGCACCGTTCCCGCCGGTCGCGGGGCCGGCGCGCGGGCGGGGTCGGGCCGTACTGTGGTCGGTGTTGGTGGCCCTGCTCGCGGCGGCGATCGGGGCGGCGGGTGGCTACCTCGCCGCCGACCGGCCGGCCACCGTCACCGCGCCGGCCACCGCGACACCGAGCGCCGACCTGGGGCTGCCGGCCACGCCGCCACGCCGGCCGGGGGTGGAGCCGCCGGTCGGTGGCGGCTGGCCCACCGGGGCGCCCACCTTCGCCCGCACCGAGCCGACCCGGGAGATCACCGGCCTGGCCGGGGTCGACTTCAGTTTCCGGGTGCCCACCGGCTGGAACTGCACCGAGGCCGGCCGCACCGGCGGCTCGGCGCACTACCGGTGCGGCGTCCCGGCCGCCGACGGGTCGATCATCGGTGGCGACCTGATCGTCCGGCAGTGCCCCCGGCTCTGCACCGACGAGCGCCGCACCGCGCTGCGCCGGCAGGAGGAGGCATGGGGGTTGCAGTGGATCCGCAGCGGCGATTTCACCACCTGGGCGGAGACGGCCCGAGTGGACGGCACGCCGCGCTACGGGCTGGTCTACCTCTCCTACTGGCGCAGCGTGCCGGAGGACGCGATCGACAGGCAACTGGTGCTGCGGATGACCGCGCCCCTGGACCGCGCGGACGAGGTACGCAAGGTGGCCGCCTCGGTGCGGGAGGCCACCTTCACCATCTGACGCGGGGGCGAGGCCACCCCTGCTCGACCGGTACCCTTCGACCGGACGTCGACGACGAACCGGTCCGTCCTTCCACGACCGAGCGGGGCCATGTGCGCATGCTGACTGTCTCCCCTGACCGAGCCGGGGCCTGTCCGACCATCACGGATGCGTTGGAGATCGCGCCGGACGACACGGTCGTCTCGATCGCCCCCGGCGTCTACGCCGAGTCGCTCCGGCTCGACGACCGGCGGGTCCGGCTGGTGGCAGCCGGCGAGCCGGGCTCGGTCCTCGTGGACGGTCGGGCCGCCGGACGGCCGACGGTGGCCTGCACCGGCGGCGAGGTACTGCTGGAGGGGCTGGTCGTGCAGGGCGGCGACTTTCCGGCGGTGGAGGCGGTCGGCGGTCGGCTGCGCATGGAGAAGTGCCAGGCCAGCGCCGGGTACGCCGCAGCCGTGTCGGTACGCGACGGGGCCCGGATCGAGGCCGTCGAGGTCACCGTCACCGGCGGCCAGCACGGGCTGGTCGTCTCTGACGCGGGCGGCACGGTCGAGCAGTGCGAGATCCGCGACGTCACCGACGACGGGATCATCGTGCGGCTCGGGGCCGACCCGACCATCCGCAACTGCACGGTCGCCGCCGCCGGCTTCCGGGGTGTGTACGTCTACCAGGCGGCCCGCCCCACCATCGAACGCTGCGACGTCTCCGGCACCGGCGACGCGGGCATCGTGGTCGCGTTGCAGAGCAGCCCCTCCATCGTGGACTGCTGGGTGCACGACACCCGGGGCGTCGGCATCGACGTCGGCCGGGGCTGCGGCGGCACGGTCGAGGGCTGCCGTACGGAGCAGACCGCCGCCCCGGGCGTCCGGATCGCGGAGGGCGCCGGCACCGTGTTCCGGGCGGCCGAGGCGGGCGGACGGCCGACGGCCGGGGTGAGCGCGGGCGGCGGCACCGTCGGTCAGGACGAACAGAAGGTCGAGGAACTGCTCGCCGAACTCGACTCGATGATCGGGCTGGCCGGGGTGAAGGCCGAGGTGCGCTCGCTGATCGACGAGATCCAGGTCAACGAGTGGCGACGCAACGCCGGCCTGGCGGTGGGCGCGGTCAGCCACCACCTGATCTTCACGGGCGCGCCGGGCACCGGCAAGACGACGGTGGCCCGGGTCTACGGGCAGTTGCTCAAGGCCCTCGGGGTGCTGCCGAACGGCCAGTTCCGGGAGGTGTCCCGGCGGGATCTGGTCGGCCAGTACATCGGGCACACCGCCGAGAAGACCTCGTCGGTGTTCACCGAGGCGCTGGGCGGGGTGCTGTTCATCGACGAGGCGTACACCCTCTCCCGGGCCGGGGGTGCCGGCGGCGACTTCGGCCAGGAGGCGATCGACACCCTGGTCAAGCTGATGGAGGACCACCGGGACCAGGTGGCGGTGATCGTCGCCGGGTACACCACCGAGATGGCCGCCTTCCTGGACGCCAACTCCGGCCTGGCGTCCCGGTTCGCCAAGACGCTGGAGTTCGAGAACTACAGCCCGGTCCAGTTGGTCGACATCGTCGGCCGGATCGCCCGCACCGACGAGTACCTGCTCGCCGACGGGCTGGCCGACGGGCTGCTCGAATGGTTCGGCCAGATCGAACGGGACCAGAACTTCGGCAACGCCCGGGAGGCCCGCAAGCTGCTGGAGGGCATGCGCAAGGCGCAGTCCGGGCGGCTGCGCGCGCTGGGCCGGATGCCGAGCCGGGACGACCTGCGCACCCTTGTCCTGGACGACCTGCTCGCCGCCACCCGGTGAGCGGGATGTCACCCATCGGGGGCACCGGTGCCCGCAGCGACGCGCCGACCGCCCTGATCGTCCGGGTCCGCGACGCGCCACCCGAGCCGGCCGCCCCGTGGCGGCCCACCGAGGCCGACCAGCCGGCCCCGCCGGAACCGCTTGACGCACCCTGGCTGCGGCACCTGGCCCGGCTGCTGCCGATGGCCGTGGTCGCCGTCCTCGGCGGGGTCGGGCTGAACCGGCCCGGCCTGTGGGAGGACGAGCTGGCCACCTGGGGCATGGTCACCGTCGGGTTCGACGACTTCGTGGCGGTGCTGCGCAACGTCGACGCCTCCATCGGCCCGTACTACCTGCTGATGCGCGGCTGGGTGACGCTGGCCGGCAGCTCCGACGTCGCGTTGCGGGTGCCGTCGCTGCTGGCCATGGCGGCGGCGGCCGGCCTGGTCGCCGCGATCGGTCTGCGGATCGGTGGGCTGCGGGTCGGGCTGGTCGCCGGCATGCTGTTCGCGGTGCTGCCGACGACCTCCCGGTACGCGCAGGAGGCCCGGCCGTACGCGCTCGCGGTGTGCGCCGCGGCGCTGGCCACCCTGCTGCTGCTCCGGCTGCTGGAACGGCCCCGGTTCCTGCGCTACCTGGGGTATTCCGCCGTGGTGGCGGTGCTGGGGCTGATGCACCTGGTGGGCCTGCTGCTGCTCGTCGCACACGCGCTGGTGGCCTGGCGGGGGGCGCAGCGCCGGCGCGGCTTCGTCGGCTGGCTCGGCGCGGCCGTGGCCGGCACGCTGCCCGTGCTGCCCGTCCTCTGGCTGGGCCGGCAGCAGACCGGTACGCAGATCAACTGGATTCCCCCGGTCACCCTGGACCGGCTGGTCGACACGCCGGAGGCGCTGTTCGGCGGGCCGCTGCTCGCCGGTGCGGTGCTCGCCCTGGCCTTCCTCGGCATGTCGATGAAGGAGCGGTCGGCGGTGGCCACCGCCTGGCTGGTGCTGCCCACGGTCGGCCTGCTGCTCGCCGCCCAGCTCACCCCGCTCTGGCTGCCGCGCTACCTGCTGTTCACGGTGCCGGCCTGGGCGCTCGTCGCCTCGCTGGCGTTGCGGCGCAGTTCGCTGCTGCGGGGCACCGCCGCGATGCTGGCGGTCGGTCTGCTCGGCATCCCGGTGCAGGTCGAGATCCGGGGCGTCACCGGCCACAGCCAGGGCACCAAGGACATCGCCGCCGTGCTGCGGGCGCACGCGCGTCCCGGCGACATCCTGGTGTACGGCCCGTTCGACGCCGGTGACCAGCGCACCAGCCGGGACGCGGTGAACCGGTACGTCGACGAGAGCTGGCGACCCCGGGACGTGCTGATGACCGTTCCGGCCCGCCGGCAGGGCACCCTGGGCGCGCGGGAGTGCGCCGACCGGGACGTGCCGGTGTGTCTGGGGCGGCCGGAGCGGGTGTGGGTCGTCCGCAAGGGAGCCCTCGACGATCCGGTGCAGCGGATCGGGCCGGCGAAGGAGGCCGCGCTCAAGCCGTACGTCGTCGACCGCACCTGGCGGGTCCGGGGTTTCAGCATCGGGCTGCTGGTGCGTAAGCCCGAGGTGACGAAGTGAGCACCCGGGCCAGCAGGGGCCGCACCGACGAGACGACGGAGTTCCACCGTCCGGTGCCGCCGCCGTGGCCGGGGCGGACCGCAGGGGGTCGCCCGGTGGAACCGCCGACGTCGCCGGGTGGGATGACCGGACCGGGTCTGCGGGACCCGGCCGTGCCGACGCCGCGCGG
>NZ_JBMDWU010000076.1:0-12289 GCF_048594385.1 Micromonospora sp.
GGGGTGGGTGTTGGGGGGGGGGGGGGGGGGCCCGCCGCGTCGCCCCCCCCCCCCCCCCCGCGCCCGTTCCCGCCCTGTGACACCCTGTCGCGGGACAGCACTGAAACAGCTCCCCACAGCGGCGTCCGTATCGCCCCCGGAGGGCCGGATGCGTGTGAGGATGGGGGCATGTCGCACGGCGAGGAACTGTTCGCTCTCGGCGGGGATGTGACGACGGAGCCCAGCTTCGAGTCCGCTCTGCGTGGATACGACAAACGACAGGTCGACCGGTACGTCGCTCGTGCGGAGCACGAGATCGCCACGCTGACGGGTGAGCGGGAACAGGCGTACACCCAGATCCACAAGTTGGCCGGTCAGGTCGAGCACCTGCAGCGGGATCTCGCCCAGGTGCGCAAGCAGGTCGGGGTGGTGGACCGGGCCTCCTTCAAGCATCTCGGCCCCCGGGTCGAGCAGATCCTCGCCCTCGCCGAGGAGCAGGCGGACGCCATCCTGGTCGCCGCCAACGAGGAGATCGAGGCCCGCCGGGCCGCCGCCGAGCACATCATCGACGAGGCCCGTGAGCAGGCCGCAAGGGCCCTCAAGGACTTCGAGATCGCGCTCGCCGCCCGGCGTGCCGAGGAGGAACGGCACACCACGGCCCGCAAGGCCGAGGCGGACGCCGCCGTGCGTACCGCCAAGCAGGAGGCCGCTCGGCTGCGCAGCACCGCCAAGGACGAGGCGACCCTGCTGCGCGCCACCGCCGAGGACGAGTCCAACCGGTTGCGGACCGCCGCCCAGGAGGCCCTGAACCGGGCCCAGCAGGAGGCCACCCAGCTCCGCGACACCGCCAAGGAGATCCACACCCGGGCCCAGCAGGAGGCCACCAAGCTCCGCGAGACGGCGAAGGCGGCGCTGGCCAAGGCCCAGAAGGAGGCCACCGACCTGCGCGAGGCCGCCAAGGAGGTGCACCTCAAGGCGCAGCAGGAGGCCCGGCGGCTCGTCGATTCGGCGACGGAGACCAGCCGCGCCACCCACGCCAAGGCGCTCCAGCAGGCCAAGCAGGTCACCGACGACGCCGACGGCGCGGCCAAGGCGACCCGGGAACGCGCCCGGCAGGAGGCGCAGCGGCTGACCACCGAGGCGACCGAGACGGCCCAACGCAGCCGGGCCGAGGCCGAGGCGTACGTGCAGCGGATGCGCACCGAGACCGAGGCGTACGTGCAGCAGTCCCGCGCCCAGACGCAGCAGGAGCTGGGGGCCTGGCGCGCGGGGGTGGAGCAGGAGGTCAACGGCCGGCGGGAGGCCGCCGACCGGGAGCTGGCCCAGCGCCGGGCCGCCGCCGAGCAGGAGTTCGCCAAGCGCCGCGACGAGCTGGACCGCAAGCACCGGGCCCGGCACGACGAGCTGGAACAGCAGCACGGCACGCGGCAGGCCGAGCTGGAACGGGAGTGGGCCGCCCGGCGGGACGAGATCGAGCAGGGTGCGGCCGAGATCCGCCGGGCCGCCGAGGCGGACGCGGCGACGCTGCGCCGCACGGCCGAGCAGGAGACCACCGAGCTGCGTCGGCGGGTGGAGCAGGAGACCACCGAGCTGCTCGACCGGGTCGAGCGGGAGACCGCCGAGAAGCGTCGCCAGGCCGACGAGCACGTCGCCGCCTCCCGCCGGCAGTTCGACGAGTACGCGGCCACGACCCAGCAGCACCTGGCGACCACCCAGCAGCACCTCGCCGCCACCCAGCAGGAGGCGGCCGCCGGCCGGCAGCAGCTCGCCCGGGTGATGCTGGAGATCGCCCAGGCCCAGCAGCAGCTCGCCGACCTGCGTCAGGAGACCTGGCAGGCGCGGCAGGAGCACGACGATCTGCAACGGGACGTCACCGCCCTGCGGACGAGCGCCGCGACGCCGGTGGGCGTCGACGCGGTGGTGCCGTCCCCGGACGGCGACCGGCCGGGGACGGGTCCGCTCGGCAACGGCAGGAAGCCGAAGCCGACGCGCACCGCCGACGCCCCGGCACCGCAGCCGGTGGGCTCCGGTGCGGTCGCCAGCGCGAAGCCCTCCGCCGACGGCGATGCCGGGAAGAAGCCGGTCGTCGCCGGTGCGGACTCGGTCGTGGCCGTCACCAGGCCGGCCGGCGGTCCGGGCGCCAACGGCACGAAGCCGACCGGCGGTACGGACGGTGCCGCGAAGCCGAAGGCCGAGCCGGTGACCACGGTGGACGGCGGGACGGCGAGCGCCGGAGTGGACGGTGAACCGACGGTCGCCGCGGTTCCGGGTGCCGCCGGCCGGGGCGCCACCCCGACGAAGATCACCAGTACCGGGGAGAACGGCAAGCGGCCCAGCAAGCCGACCACCGACGAGCGCAGTGCCAAGCCGAGCACGGTGACCGTCGAGTCCGAGTGAGCACGATGGGGTGCCCCGGGGTGGCCGGTGCAGCACCCGTCCCACTACCCTGCGGGCAGGAGCCCGTACGGTAGGTGCCCGCCGGGTGGGTCGGCTGATCCGCTCCGGTGTGCCGCGTCGGGGCGGAACTGGGGAGGTCCGGTGGCACAGCACGGCCCGGCACGCGACGACGCGACCCGGGACAGCACCCCTGAAGTCGTACCGACGGACGCCGACGCCCCCACCCCCCGCCCCACGGCACGGGACGAGCCGGCGCGGGACGAACCGGCACGGGACGAGCCGGCGCGGGGCACACCAGCGCGGGACGCCCCCGGGGACGACGACGCCGGGTCGGTCGCCACCGGGTCGGGGCGGTTCGGTCGACCCGGTCGGCCACTGCGCCGCAGCAGTTTCCTGGTCGGCTTCACCGGGGCGCTCGGCGTGCTGCTGGCGTACACCGTGTTCCTGGGCATCCGCAATGCCGGCGGCATCCTGGTCCTGGTGGTGATCGCGCTCTTCCTGGCGGTGGGGCTCAACCCGGCGGTGGTCCGGCTGCGCCGCTGGGGGTTGCCGCACGGGCTGGCGGTGACGGTGGTGGCGCTGACCCTGGTGCTGCTGATCGTCGCCGGGCTGGTGGCGCTGGTGCCGCCGGTGGTGACCCAGACCGGGCAGTTCATCGAGCAGCTTCCCAGCTATGTCGAGGAGCTGCGCCGCAACCGCACGGTCAACGACCTGGTGGTCCGGTACGACGTGATGCGGCGGGTGCAGGAGCTGGCGAACGCGGACACCGTGGGCCGGGCGCTCGGCGGGGTCCTCGGCGGCGCCCAGTTGATCTTCGGCACGATCTTCCGGGTGCTCACCGTGCTGGTGCTGACGATCTACTTCCTGGCCTACTTCGACCGGCTGCGCGATCTCGGGTACGCGTTGGTGCCGAGGTCACGCCGGCAGCGGGTCAGCCTGATCGGCGACGAGATCCTCACCAAGGTCGGCGCGTACATGGTGGGGGCGCTGAGCATCGCGGTGCTGGCCGGCGCGACCAGCTTCGTCTTCGCCCTGGTCGTGGGGCTGCCCTATCCGTTCGCGCTGGCCGTGGTGGTGGCGGTGACCGACCTGATCCCGCAGATCGGGGCCACCCTCGGCGCGGTGGTCGTCAGTCTGGTCGGCTTCGCCACCGCGCTGCCGATCGGCATCGCCTGCGCGGTCTTCTTCGTGCTCTACCAGCAGGTGGAGAACTACCTCATCTACCCGAAGATCATGCGGCGGTCGGTGGAGGTCAACGAGGTGGCCGCGCTGCTCGCCGCCCTGCTCGGGGTGGCGCTGATGGGGGTGGTCGGCGCGCTGATCGCCATCCCGGTCGTCGCCGCCCTCCAGCTCATCCTGCGCGAGGTGGTGCTCCCCCGCCAGGACCGCCGCTGAGCCGACCGGAAGGGGCTCAGTCGGCGGCGGGCCCCGGCACGGGGGTGTCGGCGAAGGCGGCCACCGTCCGGTCGGCGTACGCGCTGACGTCGCCGGTCTCCATCGGGCCGTCCCAGCTCGTCGGCAGCGGCAGCGGCACCGCCGGGTTCACCCGCCTGACGATCTCGTCGAGCACCCGCTCGGCGTCGCCCACCCAGAGGTGCTTGGCCCCGGGCACGCCGACGACCTCGGCCTGCGGCACCGCCGCGAAGCGCCGCCGGGCCTCCTCGGGGCGCAGGTAGTCGTCGAACTCGGGCACCAGCGCGGTCAGCGGCCGACCCGATTCCGCCCAGACGGCCAGGTCGCCGGGCTGCGAGAAACGCAACGGCGGGGAGAGCAGGATCGCCCCGGCCACCGCCGGGTCGCAGCCGTACTTCAGGGTCAGGTCGGTGCCGAACGACCAGCCCACCAGCCAGATGTTCGGCAGCTCGTGGAACTCGGCGTACTCGATGGCGGCGGCGACGTCGAACCGTTCGCCCACCGCGTTGTCGAAGGCGCCCTCGCTGGTGCCCCGCACGCTGCCGGTGCCCCGGGTGTTGAACCGGAGCACCGCCAGGTCGGCCAGGGCGGGCAGCCGCCAGGCCGCCTTGCGGAAGACGTGGCTGTCCATCATCCCGCCGTGGGTGGGCAGCGGGTGCAGGCAGACCAGGGTGCCCGCCGGCGTCCGGTCGACCGGGCGGGCCAGCTCCCCGACGAGCCGCAGGCCGTCGGCGGTGTGCAGCTCGATGTCCTCCCGGTGGCCGGGCAGGATCGACGACGCGCGGATCGGTGTGCTCACCGCCCCAGTCTGACCCGAACCCGCCGCCGTCGCTCGCCCGGGGCACAACCGGGGTGATCCAGATCGCCCATCCGGCCGGACCGGTCAGCCGTAGCGGGGAGCGCCCCGGCCGCGTAGCAGGTTCGGTCCCCGCCGGTCCCGGGCCCGCCAGCAGCCGTTGTGCCAGTGCCGCCGGTCGGTGAGGTCACCCGCGCCGTCGGCCGGCCAGGCCACCAGGTGCGCCACCCCGGGTCGGATCTCCTGGTCACATCCGGGGCAGCGGTACGTCTTGACGGACGCCCCGCCGCTGATCCCGCGTACCTGCCACTCGCCGTCGCGCCACTGCTGCACCGACTCCACGCCGTGCCGGGCCCGTTCGGCGTCCAACTGGCCGGTGTCCTCGCGGCGGGGACGGTTGCGACGGGGGCTCACCTTGCCAAGGTTACGGTCAGTCCCAGGTCGCCGGACGGGTGAGGTCGTCCGCCAGCACCGCCCCGCCGAGGACCGTCGCCGCGTCCGCTTCGGTGAAACCCCGGCGGGGCGGGCCGAAGCGGACCGCGAGCCTGGCCCCGGTCAGTCCGAGCAGTTCCAGTTCGTCGCCCCTCGGATGCAGGTAGCCGGCCCGGTCACCGATCGTCCGGTTCCCTTCGGTACGGCGGCCGACGAACTCCGCGTGGTACTCCAGGCGGACGTCGAGCCGCTGGTCCTCGCCACGCAGCACGGTGAGCAGGACGTCCACCGAGTCGGGCAGGTCGACGAGGTTCACCGCGCAGCGGGCGAGCCGGGCATCCGGCGGCAGCGCGGTGAGCCGCAGCGGCGTGGCACACCGGTACGCCTCGTCCAGCCGCAACGCCTGCGCCACCGTCCGCAGGTCACGGTCGTTCGGACCGACGGTGGTCACCCGGGCGTAGAGGCCCGCCACGGGCTGCCAGCGCAGGATCCACCCGGGCTCGCCGCCGGGACCGGCCGGGGCGACCGTCCGGACGGTGCCGTCGAAGTCCGCCGCGGTCACCAGTTCGGACTCCGCGTCCGGCGCCGTGCCGTAGCTCATTCCCTCGTGCAGCGCCTGTTCCACGTCCGCCGGCGTACGACCGAGGTCGAGGACGACCTGCCGGCCCCCGCTGACGGCCAACCGGACGCTCTCCACCCCCTGCCCGGCCTCCCAGCCGAGATAGCCGGCCCGCGCCGGGTCGATGCCGAAGTGCAGCAGGGTCGGGTCCGTACCCACCAGGTCCGGCCGGAGGGCGGCCGTCGCCGCCGTCGGTGCCCGAGGCGGCACGACAGTCGCCGGCGACGGCTCGGCGGACGTCCAGGGCAGTCTCCCCGAGTGGTCCGCCACGGTGGGTACGCCGAGACCGAGCACCACCACCAGGCCCAGGGCGACACCCACCCCGACCCGCCGACGACGACGCCGGGCGCGGCCCCCGACCACCGCCCGGACGGTCAGCCGGTCGATGTCCACCAGCCCCTCGGCCCGCTCCCGCAGGGTTTCGCTGATCCGCTGGTCCAGCTCGGTCACGACCGGCTCCCGTTCGTCGTGGGGACACCGAGGCGTGCCCGCAGGTGGGTGAGCGCCCGCAGCGCGTGGGTCCGGACGGTGCCCGGCGAGCAGTCCAGGATCTGGGCGATCGTCGCGTCGTCGAGGTCCTCGTAGTAGCGCAGCACCAGCACGGCCCCCTGACGGTCGGGCAGTCGGCGGATCAGTCGCCACAACTCGTCCCGGTCGGCCGCCTCGCCACCGACGTCCGCCCGCCCCGCCCGCTCGACGAAGCCGTCGACCACCAGCTCACGGTTGGACCGCCGCCGCCACCAGGACCGGTTGGCGTTGACCAGCATCCGGCGTACGTACACGTCGGGGCGGTCGGTGCGGACGATCCGCCGCCAGTGCACGTACGCCCGGGCCAGCACGTCCTGGGTGAGGTCCTCGGCCCGGTGCGGGTCGCCGGTCAGCAGCCGGGCCAGCCGGACGAGCGCCGGCCCCCGGCTGCTGACGTACTCCTCGAAGGTCACACCCGTCAGACGCCGTCACCGGCGTCCACCGTTGACCCGGATCAGCGCCCGGTGTGCTCGCGGAAGCCCCGGCCGGCGGCGCGACCCAGGTGACCTGCGGTGACCAGGTGGTGCAGCAGCGGCGCGGGGGCCAGGCCCGGTTCGCGCGATTCCCGGTACAGCGCCCGCTGCACGGCCAGCGCCCGGTCCAGACCGATCGCGTCGAGCAGCGCGAACGGGCCCGTCGGGTAGCCGCAGCCGAGCGTCATCGCGTGGTCGATGTCGTCGACGCCGGCATAACCGGCCGCCAGCATCTGCACCGCGTCGTTGAGGTACGGGAAGAGCAGCGCGTCGACCACGAAGCCGGCCCGGTCGTCGCAGACCAGCGTGGTCCGGCCGAGGGCGGCGCAGACCGCGCGGGCGGTGGCGGTGGCCTCCGGCGACGTCCGGACGGTGGTCACCACCTCGACCAGCGTGCGTGCCCGCACCGGGGTGCAGAAGTGCAGGCCGAGCACGTCGGCGGGACGGCGGGTGGCCATCGCCAGCTCGATCACCGGCAGTGTGGAGGTGGTGGTGGCGAGCACCACGCCCGGCTTGCAGACCTCGTCGAGGCGGGCGAACAGCGTCCGGGTGGTGTCCGGCTCCCCCGCCGTCGCCTCGAGCACCAGGTCGACGTCGGCGAGTTGCTCCAGCGCGTCCGCCCAGGTGATCCGGGCCAGGGCGGCGTCCCGGCCGGACGGGTCGGGATCGTCCCGGGTGACGCCCTCGTCGAGCGCGGTCCGGACCGCCCCGGCGGTCCCGGCGGGCCCGTCGGCGCCGACGGCGACCACCTGGTGGCCGGCGGCGGCGAACACCGCGGCGAGATCGGCCGCCGTCGTCCCCGAGCCGACGACACCGACCCTGGTCACGGCCGTGGTGCCCGGCGCGTCGTCGACGGCGGTCGGGGTCGCCGGGTCGGGTACGACCTGCGCCGAGCCCGGCTTGTCGTAGGTGTAGAAGCCGCGTCCGGTCTTGCGGCCGAGCAGTCCCGCCGTGACCATCTGCCGGATCAGCGGCGTCGGGGCGTGCCGGCGGTTGCGCCCGCCGTGCCGGTACATGGTGTTCAGGATCTCGTACGCGGTGTCCAGGCCGATCAGGTCCAGCAGGGCGAGCGGACCCATCGGCAGGCCGCAGCCCAGGGTCATCGCCGCGTCGAGGTCCTCGCGGGTGACGTGGCGCGCCTCGAACAGGCTCACCGCCTGGTTGAGATAGCCGAACAGCAGGGCGTTGGCGATGAATCCGGCCCGGTCGCCGATCGTCACGCCGACCTTGCCGAGCCGGGTGCAGAGCGCCTCGACGTCGTCGACCACGTCGGCGGCGGTGACCACGGTGCGGACGACCTCGACCAGTTTCATCACCGGTGCCGGGTTGAAGAAGTGCAGGCCGACGACCTGGTGGGGGCGACCGGTGGCGACGGCGATGTCGGTGACGCCCAGCGAGGAGGTGTTGGTGGCGAGGATGGTGTCGGGCCGGCAGATCCGGTCCAGTTCGGCGAAGATCCGCCGCTTGAGGTCGAGGCGCTCGGGGACCGCCTCGACCACCAGGTCGACCGCGTGCAGCGCGTCCAGCCCGACCTGGAAGTCGACCCGGGCGTGCAGGGCGTCCCGGTCGGCCACGGCCAGCCTGCCGCGCGCCACCGCCCGGTCGGTCGACCGGGTGAGGGTGGCCCGGCCCCGGGCCAGGGCGTCCGGGGAGATCTCCACCGCGACGACGTCGACACCGTTGCGGGCGAACACCTCGACGATGCCGGCACCCATGGTGCCCAGACCCACCACGCCCACCCTGGTGAACTCCCGCGCCACGACCGGCCTCCCTGGTTGATTCCGCCGTTGCCGACTTGAACGAACGCTAAGGCTATCCGTCGGGGCCGGGGCGGGGGAGGCCGGTCCCCGTCCGCCTCAGGCGTCGACGGCGCTGGGCGCGGGGGCCGGGGCGGCCGGCAGGGCGTCGGTGGAGCCGGGAGGGCGCGGCGGCAGCGGCAGCGTGGGCCGGTGGTCCCGGCGGCCGAGGGACCCCCCGGCGAAGCGCAGGCCGACCGGATCGGTGGTGGCCAGTCCGGGGTCGAAGTAGCGCAGTTCGGTACGGCCGAGCCGGATCACGTCGCCGTCGGTGAGCGGTTCGGCGTCGGTGATCCGCCGGTCGTTGAGCCAGGTGCCGTTGGTCGATCCCAGGTCGACGAGGACCACCCCGTCGTCGGTCAGCCGTACCTCGGCGTGCCGCCGGCTCAGGTGCGCGTCGGCGACCGCGATGTCGGCGGTCGGTGCCCGGCCGATCACCTGCGGCTGGGGCCGGACGCGGAAGCTCGCCCCGCGCATCGGGCCAGCGGCCACCGTCAGCAGTGGCCTCAGTTCCGGATGATCCTGCATGGACAGTCAGCTCCCCACCCACCGTCGCCCCGCGGTCAGCCTGCCAGCTTCGCGTGACCAGCTCACCACCCGCCCGGTCATCTCCACGACCCCTGGCGGACATCCGGTGTCCACCGAACAGGCGGCGACGGAGCGATAGCTGAGCGGCATTCACAACTACCAGCGGGTAGCTTGCGGGGCTAGACTGCCGCCATGACGGCTGTGCAGGTCCCGGGTACCCCGGTCATCTCCGACGGGCGGCTGGTCTCGACGAGCCCGGCCACCGGCGACGAGGCCGGCAGCGTGCCGGTCGCCACCGCCGGGGAGGTCGGCCACGCGGTCGCCCGCGCCCGCACGGCCGGGCAGTGGTGGGCCGGGCTCGGCTTCACCGGCCGCCGCACCCGGCTGCTGCGCTGGCGGGCCCTGCTCGCCCAGCGGGTCGAGGAGCTGGCCGAGCTGATCCACGTCGAGGGCGGCAAGCCGGTCGGGGACGCCGTCGTCGAGGTGCTCACCGCCATCGAACACATCGACTGGGCGGCCCGCAACGCCCGCCGGGTGCTGGGGCCGCGCCGGGTCCGCTCCCGGCTGATCCTCGCCGAGTTCTCCGGTCACCTCGAATACCAGCCGCACGGCGTGGTCGGGGTGATCGGCCCGTGGAACTACCCGGTGTTCACCCCGGTCGGTTCCGCCGCCTACGCGCTGGCCGCCGGCAACGCGGTCGTCCTCAAGCCCAGCGAGTACACCCCGGTCGTCGGGCAGTGGCTGGTCGACACGTTCGCCGAGGTGGTGCCGGAGCAGCCGGTGTTCACGGCGGTGCACGGCCTGGGCGACGTCGGCGCGGCGCTGTGCCGCTCGGGCGTCGACAAGGTGGCCTTCACCGGTTCCACGGCGACCGCCCGCGCGGTGATGGCCGCCTGCGCCGAGTCGCTGACCCCGGTGCTGCTGGAGGCCGGCGGCAAGGACGCGATGATCGTCGACGCCGACGCCGACCTGGACGCCGCCGCCGAGGCGTGCGTCTGGGGCGCGCTCACCAACGCCGGGCAGACCTGCATCGGCATCGAACGGGTCTACGCGGTGGCACCGGTCTACGACGAGTTCGTCGGCAAGGTGGTCGCCCGCGCCGAGCGGCTGACCGTCGGCGCGGACTCCGCCGACCTCGGTCCGATCACCATGCCGAGCCAGCTCGACGTGATCCGCCGGCACATCGACGAGGCCATCGCCGCCGGGGGGCGGGCGGTGGTGGGCGGTCCCGCCGCCGTACAGCCGCCGTACGTGCACCCGACGGTGCTGGTGGACGTCCCGGAGTCCGCGTCGGCGATCCGCGAGGAGACCTTCGGCCCCACCGTGACCATCACCCGGGTCGCCGACGCCGACGAGGCCGTACGCCGGGCCAACGCCCTGCCGTACGGCCTGGGGGGTTCGGTGTTCGGGCGACGCGACGCGGTGGCGATCGCCCGCCGGCTGCGCTCGGGGATGGCGTCGGTCAACTCGGCGCTCACCTTCGCCGGGATGTCCACGCTGCCGTTCGGCGGGGTGGGCGACTCCGGCTTCGGCCGCATCCACGGTGAGGACGGGCTGCGCGAGTTCGGCCGGGCCAAGTCGGTCACCCGCCGGCGGGCCCGGTCGCTGCTGCCCGCGATGACCTTCGAGCGGACCCCGACCGACGTGGCCCGGATCGTCAAGATCACCAAGGCCCTGTACGGCCGCCGCTGACCCGCCCGGCGGGTGGTTCCCGCCCGGCCGGCCGGCGGTCAGAACAGGGTCAGCTCGTCGCGCACGATGCCGCGCAGCCGGTCGTAGTCGACCACGACGCAGCGGATACCCCGGTCGGTGGCGAGGACCCGGGCCTGCGGCTTGATCTCCTGGGCGGCGAACACGCCGGTCACCGGGGCGAGCAGCGGGTCCCGGTTCATCAGTTCGAGGTAGCGGGTGAGCTGCTCGACGCCGTCGATCTCGCCGCGCCGCTTCACCTCGACGGCGACCGCGCCGGCGTCGGCGTCCCGGCAGAGCAGGTCGACCGGGCCGATCGCGGTCATGTACTCCCGCCGGACCAGGGTGAAGCCCTCCCCCAGCGTCTCCGGGTTGGCGGCCAGCAGCTCCTGCAGGTGCGCCTCGACGCCGTCCTTGCGCAGGCCCGGGTCGACGCCCAGCTCGTACGAGGTGTCCTGGAAGACCTCCTCCAGGGTGATCCGCAGCTCCTCGCCGGCCTTGTTGACCACCCGCCACACGCCGGGGGCCTCCTCCAGCCGGCAGGGCGGGCTCATCCAGTTCAACGGCTTGTACGCACGGTCGTCGGCGTGGATCGACACCGACCCGTCCGCCTTCACCATGAGCAGGCGGGTGGCCAGCGGCAGGTGCGCCGAGAGCCGTCCGACGTAGTCCACCGAGCACTTCGCAATCACCAGACGCACCCGACGAGGGTAGCCGAGGACCGACCCGTCGCCGTCGCGCGGCACTGGCGCGCCGGTGCGATGCTGAGATGGTGTTCGAAGTCCTCACTGGTACCGGGCTCGCCGCCTCGGCGGGTCTGAACGCCTACATCCCCCTGCTCACCATGGGTCTGCTCGCCCGCTACACCAGCCTGATCGACCTGCCCAGCGGCTGGCAGTGGCTGGGCAACGGGTGGGTGCTGGCGATCCTCGCGGCGTTGCTCGCGGTCGAGGTCGTCGCCGACAAGGTGCCCGTGGTCGACCACGTCAACGACGTCGTGCAGACGGTGGTCCGCCCCACCGCCGGTGGCCTCGCGTTCGGCGCGGGGTCGGGCTCGGAGACGGTGACGGTGAGCGACCCGGGCGGGTTCTTCTCGTCCCACCAGTGGGTGCCGGTGGCCGCCGGTGTCGCCATCGCGCTCGGGGTGCACCTGTTCAAGGCGGCGGCCCGACCGGTGGTCAACGCGACCACCGCCGGTTTCGGCGCACCGGTGGCCAGCACCGCCGAGGACGCGACGAGCGTGCTGATGTCCCTGGTGGCGATCATCCTGCCGGTGCTGGTGCTGGCGTTCCTGCTGGGCATGGTGGCGTTCGTGGTCTGGTTCCTGCGCCGACGCCGGGAACGCCGCCGGGACCGCGAGGCGGCCCGCGCCGCCGGCTACCGGGTCTGACCCGCCGCCACACACGCCGATGGCCGGCACCCCGGGTGGGGTGCCGGCCATCGTGTCGTACGGGGTCAGCTGTTCCAGTGCTTGGCGACGAGGTCGGCGGCCTGCTGTTCCCACTGGGCGTAGTGGTCGGGGTAGGCGGAGACCTGGACGGTCTGGGCGGCCTTGGTCAGGGGCATGTCCTGCCAGCCGTCGACCTGCTTGAGGCCCTTGAGGAAGGCCAGGGTGGCGTATTCGGGGTCGGTGATCTGC
>NZ_JBMDWU010000077.1:0-3578 GCF_048594385.1 Micromonospora sp.
CGCCCCGGGGCGGGACGACCAGCGGGGCCTCCAGCGTCAACTCCTCCACCTGGGCGCAGCCGACCTGGTCACCGGCACGGACGGCCAGCTCGACGAACGCCGTGCCGGGCAGCAGCACCGTCCCGGCGAGGTCGTGTTCGGCCAGCCACGGGTGGGTCCGCAGCGACAACCGGCCGGTCAGCACGGTGCCGTCGGCACCGGCCAGCCCGACGACCGCGCCGAGCAGCGGGTGTGCAGCCGGACGCTGACCCAGACCCGGCACGTCACCGCCGCCCGCCGGGGCGTCCAGCCAGAGCCGACGCCGCTGGAACGGGTACGTCGGCAGGTCGGTGACCCGGGCGCCGGTGGGCGCGAACCAGGCCCGCCAGTCGACCGGGACACCCCGGGTGTGCAGGGTGGCGAGGGCGGTCAGCAGGGTCGCCGCCTCGTCCCGGCCGCCGCGCAGCACCGGCACCAGGGTGACGCCCCCGGTGTCGGTGACGCACTCCCGGCCCATCGCGGTGAGCACCGCGTCCGGGCCGACCTCCAGGAACGTGGTGACACCGGCCGCCTCCAGGGTGGCGATCCCGTCGTGGAACCGGACCGCCTCCCGGACGTGCCGCACCCAGTAGCCGGGGGTGGTGATCTCGTCGGGGTCGGCGAGCCGACCGGTCAGGTTGGACACCACCGGCACCCGTGGCGGCGCGAAGGTCAACCCGGCGGCGACCTGGTGGAACTCGGCCAGCATCGGCTCCATGTGCGGGGAGTGGAACGCGTGGCTGACCCGCAGCCGCTTGATCCGGCGTCCCCGGGCCCGCCAGTCGTCGGCGAGCGCGCCGACGGCGTCGTGGTCACCGGAGAGCACCACCGCGCGCGGCCCGTTGACCGCCGCGATGCCCACTTCGGTTTCCCGGCCGGCCAGTTCCCGGCGTACCTCCTCCTCGGACGCCTCGACGGCGACCATCGCGCCGTCCTCCCGCATCGCCTGCATCAGCCGGCCACGCGCGGTGACCAGGGTCGCGGCGTCGGGCAGCGACAGCACCCCGGCGACGTGCGCGGCGCTGATCTCGCCGATGGAGTGCCCGGCGACCAGGTCGGGCCGGACGCCCCACGATTCGAGCAGCCGGTACAGCGCCACCTCGATGGCGAACAGCGCGCTCTGGCTGTAGACCGTCTGGTCGAGCAGCGCGGCGTCGGCGACGTCGGGTTCGGTGTAGAGCACCTCCCGCAGCGGCCGGTCGAGCTGCGCGTCCAGGTGGGCGCACACCTCGGCGAACGCCGCCGCGAAGGCCGGGTACGCCGCGGCCAGCTCACGGCCCATGCCGAGGCGTTGCGCGCCCTGGCCGGTGAAGAGCATGGCGAGCTTGCCGGCCGACGGCGTCCCCTGCACCCACTCGGCGGGGTCGGTGCCCCCGGCGGCGGCGCGCAGGGCGCGGACCGCGTCGTCCCCGGCCGGGGCGACCACCACGGCCCGACGTTCCAGCACCGCCCGGGTGGTGGCCAGCGAGTACGCCACGTCCAGGGTGGCCCCGGTGTCGGCGACCAGCCCGGCCTGGGCGCGCAGCGCCTCCGCCGAGCGGGCGGAGAGCAGCCAGGGCAGCACCGGCGGGGTGGCCGGGGCGTCCCCGTCGGCCGGCGTCGCCTCGACCGCCGGCGCCTGCTCGATGATGACGTGCGCGTTGGTGCCGCTGATGCCGAACGAGGAGACACCGGCGCGGCGGGGCCGCTCCAGTGCCGGCCACTGCTGCGCCTCGGTGAGCAGCCGGACCGCCCCGGCCGACCAGTCCACCTGCGGCGACGGCTGGTCGGCGTGCAGGGTGCGGGGCAGCAGACCGTTGCGCATCGCCAGCACCATCTTGATCACACCCGCGACGCCGGCCGCGCCCTGGGTGTGGCCGATGTTCGACTTGATCGAGCCGAGCCACAGCGGCCGGTCCTGCGGACGGTCCTGACCGTAGGTGGCGAGGACCGCCTGCGCCTCGATCGGGTCGCCGAGGGTGGTGCCGGTGCCGTGCGCCTCGACCAGGTCGACCTCGTCGGGGCGGACGTCGGCGGCGGCCAGCGCCTGCCGGATGACCCGCTGCTGAGCGGGGCCGTTGGGGGCGGTCAGCCCGTTGGACGCGCCGTCCTGGTTGATCGCCGAACCGCGCACCACCGCCAGGACGTGGTGGCCGTGGCGTTCGGCGTCGGAGAGCCGCTCCAGCAGCAGCATGCCGGCGCCCTCGGACATGCCGGTGCCGTCGGCGTCGGCGGAGAAGGACTTGCACCGGCCGTCGGAGGCCAGCCCCCGCTGGAGGCTGAAGTCCAGGAAGGTGTCCGGCTTGGACATCACCGTGACCCCGCCGGCCAGCGCGAGCGAACACTCACCGGAGCGCAGCGCCTGCACGGCCAGGTGGATCGCCACCAGCGACGACGAGCACGCGGTGTCGACGCTGACCGCCGGCCCCTCCAGGCCCAGGGTGTACGAGATCCGCCCGGACGCGACGCTGGCCATGCTGCCGTTACCCAGGTAACCCGCCAACTCCTCGGGCACCTCGGACAGCCGGCTGCCGTAGTCGTGGTACATCACGCCGGTGAACACCCCGGTCGGGCTGCCCTTGAGCGAGGTCGGGTCGATCCCGGCCCGCTCCAGCACCTCCCACGACGTCTCCAGCAGCAGCCGCTGCTGCGGGTCCATCGCGACCGCCTCACGCGGGCCGATGCCGAAGAAGTCCGGGTCGAAGTCGGCCGCGTCGTAGAGGAAACCACCCTCCAGCGAGTACGTCCGGCCGGGCTTGCCGGGCTCCGGGTCGTAGAGGTGGTCGAGGTCCCAGCCCCGGTCGGTGGGGAACGGCGCGATGGCGTCCGCGCCGTCGACCAGGAGTTGCCACAGCTCCTCGGGGGTGCGGACCCCGCCGGGGAAGCGGCAGCTCATCGCGACGATGGCGACGGGTTCGTCGACCACCGGCCGGACCACCGTGGTCGGCTGCGCCGGCGCCGGTCCGCCGAGGGTTGTGCCGTGCAGGTACCCGGCCAGCGCGGTCGGGGTCGGGTAGTCGAACACCAGGGTCGCCGGCAGCCGCAGCCCGGTGGCGGTGTTGAGCCTGTGGCGCAGCTCGACGGCGGCCAGCGAGTCGAAACCGAGTTCCTTGAACGCCCGCGCCGGCTCGACGGCGGTGCCGCTGTCGTGGCCGAGGACGGCCGCGACGTTGGCCCGGACCAGGTCGAGCAGCAGCCGGTGCTGGTCGTCCGCGTCGAGGGTGACGAGCTGCCGGTGCAGGCCGGAGCCGGTGACCGGGGTGGCCGGACCACCCGCCGCCCGCCGGGCCGGGAGCCGGACCAGGCCCCGGAACAGGGCCGGGAGCTGCTGGCCCTGCGCGCGCAGCGCGGCGGTGTCCAACCGGACCGGCACCAGCAGCGGTTCGTCGTCGGCGACCGCCGCGTCCAGCAGGGCCAGACCCCGATCGGAGTCCAGTGGCAGCACGCCGGAGCGGGCCATCCGGGCCACGTCGGCCTCGCCCAGGTGCGCGGTCATCCCACTGCGCTGCTCCCAGAAACCCCACGCCAGCGACGTGGCCGGCAGGCCCAGCGCCCGCCGGTGCGCGGCCAGGGCGTCGACG
>NZ_JBMDWU010000078.1:0-11669 GCF_048594385.1 Micromonospora sp.
CCCGGACGGCCGTTCCGACCGGGGCAACTTCCCGGTGTTCAAGCGCAACCTGAAGCAGTGGATGATGCGGATCACCGCGTACGGTGACCGGCTGCTGGACGACCTGGACACGCTGGACTGGCCCGAGTCGATCAAGCTGCAGCAGCGCAACTGGATCGGCCGTTCGACAGGTGCGCACATCGACTTCCCGACCGGGACCACTGATTCCGGTGTCGCGGGCGGAGCCCGCATCAGAGTTTTCACCACCCGGCCGGACACCATCTTCGGGGCCACCTACCTGGTGCTGGCCCCCGAGCACGAGCTGGTCGACGCGCTGACCCCGGCGGCCTGGCCGGCCGGGACGCGGGATGCCTGGACCGGTGGGCACGCCGGCCCCCGGGAGGCCGTCGAGGCGTACCGGAAGGCGGCGGCGGCCAAGACCGACGTGGAGCGGCAGGCCGACACCAAGGAGAAGACCGGCGTCTTCGTCGGCGCGTACGCCACCCACCCGGTCACCGGCGGCCAGATCCCGATCTTCATCGCCGACTACGTGCTGGCCGGCTACGGCACCGGCGCGATCATGGCGGTGCCCGCCCAGGACGAGCGGGACTGGGCCTTCGCCGAGGTGTTCGACCTGCCGATCGTGCGGACCGTGCAGCCGGCCGACGGGTTCGACGGGAAGGCGTGGACCGGGGACGGGCCGGCGATCAACAGCGCCGCCCCCGAGCGTGGCCTGGACCTGAACGGGCTGGGGGTGGCCGACGCCAAGGCGGCGATCATCGCCTGGCTGGAGGCCAACGGCCACGGTGTCGGCGCGGTCACCTGGCGGCTGCGGGACTGGCTGTTCTCCCGGCAGCGCTACTGGGGCGAGCCGTTCCCGATCGTCTACGACTCCACCGGTGCGGCGATCGCGCTGCCCGAGGAGATGCTGCCGGTCGAGCTGCCCGAGGTGGACGACTTCTCCCCGAAGACGTTCGACCCCGACGACGCCGACAGCAACCCGGAGACCCCGCTGTCGCGGCGGCGCGACTGGGTCGAGGTGGAGCTGGACCTGGGCGACGGGCCGAAGCGCTACACCCGGGAGACCAACGTGATGCCGCAGTGGGCCGGCTCCTGCTGGTACGAGCTGCGCTACCTGGACCCGACGAACTCCGGGCGGTTCGTCGACCCGGAGAACGAGGCGTACTGGATGGGTCCGCGCGCCGAGGGCGACTGCGGGGGCACCGACCTGTACGTCGGCGGCGCCGAGCACGCCGTGCTGCACCTGCTGTACGCCCGGTTCTGGCACAAGGTGCTGTACGACCTGGGGCACGTGTCGTCGTTCGAGCCGTTCCGCAAGCTGTTCAACCAGGGCATGATCCAGGCGTACGCGTTCCGCGACTCCAGGGGCACGCCGGTGCCGGCCGAGGAGGTCGTCGAGGTCGACGGGCGCTGGTTCCACGGTGAGCACGAGGTGACCCGCGAGTACGGCAAGATGGGCAAGTCGCTGCGCAACGTGGTCACCCCCGACGACATGTGTGCGGCCTACGGCGCGGACACCTTCCGGGTGTACGAGATGTCGATGGGCCCGCTGGAGGTGTCCCGCCCCTGGGAGACCCGGGCGGTGGTCGGGTCGTACCGGTTCCTGCAACGGGTGTGGCGGGCCGTGGTCGACGAGCAGACCGGCACGCTGCGGGTCACCGACGCGCCGGCCGACGAGGCCACCCGACGGCTGCTGCACCGGGTGATCGACGGGGTCCGGACCGACATGGAGGGCATCCGGTTTAACACCGCGATCGCCAAGCTGATCGAGCTGACCAACGCGGTGACCCGGCTGGAACAGACCCCGCGCGAGGCGGCCGAGCCGCTGGTGCTGATGCTGGCCCCGTTCGCCCCGCACGTGGCCGAGGAGTTGTGGCGGATGCTGGGCCACGACACCTCGCTGGCGTACGCCGACTTCCCGGCCGCCGACCCGGCGCTGCTGGTCGCCGACACGGTCACCTACCCGGTGCAGGTCAACGGCACGGTCCGGGGCCGGATCGAGGTGCCCGCCGACGCCGCGCAGGAGGCCGTCCGGGCGGCGGCCCTGGAGGCGGTCGCGTCCGCGCTGGCCGGCAAGGAGCCGCGCAAGGTCATCGTGGTGCCGGGCCGGCTGGTCTCGGTCGTCGCCTGACGTGAAAGGAAGGGCCCCTCGTCGACGCTTCATGCGGCGCGAGGGGCCCTTCCCACCGGCCCGCCCGGCGTGCCGCTGCGGACCGTGGGGCCGGTCAGGGTTCGCGGTGGTGCACGACCAGCGCGGCGACCAGGGTGGCGACGACCGGCCAGGCGGCGAGCGCCACCCAGGAACCCGGGACCGTGGCGAGGTGCTCGTTGAACTGGATGTACGGGTTCGCGACGAGCCGTTCCCAGGCCGGTACCGGCAGGGCGTTGTGGATCGCGGCCGTCCACCGGTTCTCCAGGTCGAAGGCCAGCGGCAGCAGGAGCAGCAGCCCCGTGGTCGCGACGATCGCCGGGGCGGTGTGCCGCAGCAACGCGCCGAAGCCCAGGCCGATGAGCGCGCAGACCGGTAGCAGCAGCGCCGAGGCGACCACCGCCCGCAACGCCTGCGGCTCGCCGAGCGACGCGCCGGCCCCCCGGTCGGCGAGGATGGCCTGCGACAACCCGAACGACACACCTGCGGTCAGCACCCCGACGACCAGCATGACCGTCGCCAACACCAGCACCTTGGCGGCGGCGACGGCGGATCGGGCCGGTACGGCGGCGAACGTCGTACGGATCTGGCCGCTGGCGTACTCACCGGCGATCGTCACCGCGCCGACCGCCCCGGCGGCGAGGATGACGAACAACCACCCCTCCTCGGGGAAGGCGTCGTGGATCGGGTCGAACGCGGCCTGCCGCTCCGCCGAGTAGCCAGGCCAGTTGTGGTGGTCGGCCAGGGCCGCCCGCACGCTGAACAGCATGGCCGACACCGCGATCAGCGCCAGCGACCCGTAGGTGGACCGCAGCGACCACAGCTTGAGCCACTCGGCGGCGAGCAGGTCACGGAAGCGGGCGGCGGGCTCGACGGCCCGGCGGCCGGCGCCCCGGGCGGCCTCGGTCGGTGCGGTCACCGGTGTTCTCCCGCCCGGTAGTCGACGCGGTCGGCGGTGAGGTTCATGAACGCCTCCTCCAACGAGGTGGACCGGGTGATCAACTCGTGCACCGGGATGCCCCGGGTGAATGCCAGGTCGCCGAGCGCCGTCGGGCTCAGGCCGGTCACCGTGAGCGCCCCGTCGGGGGCCGTCCCGACGTCCGCGCCCACCTCGCGCACCGCGACGGTCAGCGCCGTCGGGTCGGGCGTACGGACCACGACCTGCGTCCGGACGCTGCGGGCGGCGAACTCGGCCAGGCTCTCGTCGGCGATCAACTCGCCCCGGCCGATCACCACCAGGTGCTGGGCGGTCTGTTCCATCTCGCTCATCAGATGGCTGGAGACGAGGACGGTCCGGCCCTCGGCGGCGAGCCGCCGGAACAGTTCGCGCACCCAGCGCACCCCCGCCGGGTCGAGGCCGTTGAACGGCTCGTCGAACAGCAGCGTCGGCGGATCGCCCAGCAGCGCGGCGGCGATACCGAGCCGCTGCTTCATGCCGAGCGAGAAACCACCGATCCGGCGTCCGGCGACGCCGCTCAGGCCCACCTCGCCCAGCACCTCGTCGACCCGCGACCGGCCGATGGCGTTGCTGGCGGCCAGCGCCCGCAGGTGCGACCGGGCGCTGCGCCCGCCGTGCACGTCGCCCGCGTCGAGCAGCGCGCCGACGTGCCGCAACCCGCGCCGGCGTGCGGCGAACGGCTGCCCGTCGATCAGGGTGCTGCCGCTGGTCGGGCGGTGCAGGCCGAGCAGCAGCCGGAGGGTGGTGGACTTGCCGGCGCCGTTGGGCCCGAGGAATCCGGTCACGTGCCCGGGCCGGACGGTGAGGGTGAGCCGGTCGACGGCCGTGGTCCGGCCGTACCGCTTGGTGAGGTCACGTATCTCTATCACGGGTTCGACGCTGCCGGACGGTGCGCTGCCGGGCGTCGTACCGCCGGCCGCTTCCGGCCCCGCGGGGTAGGCCCCGGGGCGTACGCCCGCCGGCCGATGACCACCCGGCCGCCCACTGGCTACGGTGTCCCCATGCGTGCCGTCGCCGCCCGTCCGGCTCCCGTCGCCCGCCGGGTGCGGACGGTCCTGATCTGGGCCGGGGTGGGCCTGCTCCCGGTCGTGGTGCTGCTCGCGTCGACCGTCGGCATCGGTGGTCCGCTCCTGCCGGTCCCCACCCCCGACGGGAGCGTGCCGGGAATTCCGCTGCGCTACCTCGCGCCGGCGCTGGTGGTGCTGCTGCCCGCCGCCCTGCTGGGGCGTCGCCCGCTGCTCGCGCTGGGGCTGGCGCTCGCCGGGGCCTGCACGGTGACCGTGGCGACGAGTGCCTGGGAGAACGGCTACCTGTCCGCCGTCTGGTACCTGCAGTTCCTCGTCGTCGATGCGATGGTGGGGCTGGTCGCGGCACGCTTCCCGGGCCGGATCGCGGTCCTCGCCGCCGCCGTGGTGCTCGTGCTGCAGGTCACGGCGGGTTTCGTCAACTCAGCCACCGGCCCGGTCGACCGGGCCACCAGTTCGGTGCTGCTGGTGGTCGCCGCCGTGGTGGCCGGCGGCGCGGCACGGGCCCGCCGTCGGCACGCCGAGGAGTCACGCGCGCACGCCGCCGTCGAGGCGGTCACCGCGGAGCGGCTGCGGATCGCCCGGGAGGTGCACGACATGGTGGCGCACAGCATCGGTGTCATCGCCATCCAGGCGGGTGTCGGTGCCCGGGTCATCGACACCCAGCCGGGACAGGCCCGGGCCGCACTCGCCGCCATCGAGCAGACCAGCCGGGACACGCTGGCCGGGCTGCGGCGTACCGTCGGAGCGCTGCGTCACCCGCAGCAGGCGGCGGCGTCCCTGGATCCGCCGCCGGGTCTCGCGGACCTGGGCCGGCTGGTCGACGTCGCCGCCGACGCGGGGGTCCGGGTGGCGGTACGCCGGGAGGGCCCGTCCCGACCCCTGCCCGGGGAGGTCGACCTCGCCGCCTACCGGATCGTGCAGGAGGCGCTGACGAACGTCGTCCGGCACGCCGACGTCGACCGGTGTCAGGTCACCCTCGGCTATCTGCCGGACGGGCTGCGTGTCGAGGTGGTCGACGCGGGCCGGGGCACTCCGCCCTGCGGTGCTGGCGTCGGACACGGGATCGTCGGCATGCGGGAACGGGTGACGCTGCTCGGGGGCCGGTTCGCCGCCGGGCCGCGCCCGGAGGGCGGCTTCCGGGTCGCCGCCCGCCTGCCGGTCGACGGCGGACGGGTCCCCGCCGGGGCCGACGGGTGAGCATCCGGGTGCTGCTCGTCGACGACCAGCCGCTGGTCCGCGCCGGTCTGCGGGTGCTGATCGCCGACGCGCCCGACATCGAGGTGGTCGGTGAGGCCGGCACCGGCGCGGAGGCGGTCCGGCTGGCCCGGGACGTGCTGCCCGACGTGGTGCTGATGGACCTGCGGATGCCCGGGACCGACGGCATCACCGCCACCCGGGCGATCACCGCCGCCGGTGGCCCGACCCGGGTGCTGGTGCTGACCACGTTCGACGACGACGCGCACGTGCACGGCGCACTGCGTGCCGGGGCGAGCGGATTCCTGGTCAAGGACATGGCCCTGGACGACATCCTCGGCGCGGTCCGGGTCGTCGCCGCCGGCGACGCCCTCATCGCGCCGGCGGTGACCCGTCGGCTGATCGCCGAGTTCGCCCGCCGCCCCGACCGGGTGCCCCACCAGCGCCCCCTGCCGGGGGTGACCGTGCGGGAACGCGAGGTGCTGACCCTGGTGGGTCGGGGACTGTCCAAC
This sequence comes from Micromonospora sp., assembly GCF_048594385.1. Classification (NCBI taxonomy): domain Bacteria; kingdom Bacillati; phylum Actinomycetota; class Actinomycetes; order Micromonosporales; family Micromonosporaceae; genus Micromonospora; species Micromonospora sp. The sequence continues at coordinate 5,842 of NZ_JBMDWU010000078.1, forward strand.
GCGGAGATCGCCGCGCACCTGTTCATCAGCGCGGCCACCGCCAAGGCCCACGTGGCCCGGCTGTTCACCAAGCTCGGCGCACGGGACCGGGTGCACCTGGTCATCGCGGCCTACGAGGCCGGACTGGTCGACCCCGCACACCGGGACGCGGAACGGGGGTCCTGATCCACCCGGGCGGTGGCACGTCACCTGACGGTCCGGCCGGGGTCAGCCCGGGTCGAGACGGCGGGCGCGCTCCGCCCGCCACCACTGGTACGCCAGCACCGCGCTGGCGATCAGCCCGAGGCTGGCCGGGGCGGCGGCGTACCAGTTGATGCTGCCGGGGGAGTTGGCCGCCGCGCCGATGGCGGCGTAGCCGAAGGCGGTCGGGGCGGAGGCCAGCACGCTGCCGACCAGGAACGGCAGCACCCGCGCGCCGGTGGTGCCGTAGCCGTAGCTGACCAGCCCGAACCCGGCGACCGGCAGCATCCGTACGGTGATCACGCCGAGCACGCTCTGCCGGGCGAACCAGCCGTCGAGCCGGGCCAGCCGGCCGCGTACCCGCTCGGCGACGAACTCCCGGCCCAGCACCCGGCCGACGGCGAAGCCGAGCGCGGCGGCCAGCAGTGCCGCGCCGAGCGCGTACGCCGCGCCCTCCAACGGGCCGAACACCGCTCCCGCCGCCAGCGTGACGAAGGTCCGGGGGACCAGGGCCACCAGCAGCAGCGCCCCGACCACCACGCCCAGCACCGGGGCGTACCCGCCGAGCGAGTCGGCCAGCCGGGGCAGTTCGGCGACGTCCGGGTGCGGCGTGACCAGCAGCAGCACCAGGAACCCCGCGAGCATGACCAGCAGCAGGGCGAACCGACGTGCCGACGGCTGGCGAAGCAGCCGCCGGACGGCGGAGGTCACGGGCGGGCGGCGGACATCACGGGCGGGCGGCGGCGGCCACGGCGGCGCGGCGTTCGGTGCGCAGCCGCTCGGCCCAGGTGTCGTCCAGCGGCGGGAGCTGGTGCGCGCCGGTGGCCCAGCGCAGCAGCAGGTCGGCCAGGGCGGGGTTGCGGGCCAGCGCCGGCCCGTGCGAATACGTGCCCAGCAGCTTGCCCCGCCACGCGCCCTCGGTGACGCCGTCGTTGCCGACCCCGGCACTGACCCGGGCCAGCGGCGACACGCCGGGGCCGAGGTGGGTCCGGCCGCCGTGGTTCTCGAACCCGGACAGCGGCGGCACGCCCAGCCGGGGGTCGATCTCGCCGGCCAGCTCGCCGACCGCCCGGGTCGGACCCCGGTCGGAGGAGAGGTCGAGCAGCTCCAGCCCGGCGCACCGGGTGCCCTTGGCGAAGAAGGAGGTGCCGAGGAGCTGGTAGCCGGCGCAGACGCCGAAGACCACCGAGCCCTGGGCGACGGCCCGGTGCAGGCCACCGTCGGCGAGCAGCCGCTGCGCGCCGAGCGCCTGCGGGCCGTCCTCGCCGCCGCCGAGCAGGTAGATGTCGGCGGTGGCGGGCAGCCGCTGGTCGGAGCGGACCTCCAGCACCTCGACCGGCATCCCGCGCTGCTGCGCCCGGCGGGCCAGGATCAGCAGGTTGCCCCGGTCGCCGTAGGTGGAGAGCAGGTCGGGGTAGATCCAGACGATACGCAGGCTCTCAGTTGACACGGTCCAACTCCGCTCGGATGTCCTGGAAGGCGGTGTAGTTCGCGATGACCTCCAGCCGGCCCGGCGGGACCGCCCGGACCGCCTCGCCGAACGCCCGGACGTGCTGGAACGGCACCCCGTTGACGTCGAGCCGGACCGCCAGGTCGTACGCGCGGTCGCCGGTGATCAGCACCTGCCGGCCGCGCAGCGGGGCGAAGTCGACGTCGAACAGCCAGGAGGTGTCCAGCCCGTCGGGGTCACGGGCGTTGATGGACAGCAGGGTGGGCGCCTCGTCGGCCATGTCGAACGCCTCCAGCCAGCTGGCCGGGTTCTTGGCCAGCAGCAGCCGGATGTTGCGCCCGTCCCGGTCGACCTGGGCGTACCGGCCGGCGACCGAGGTGACCGTGTGCAGCCGGGAGACGGCGTCGACGGGGCGTACCCCGAACTCGGCGGCGACGGCCAGCGCGGTGGCGGCGTTGCCGAGGTTGACCTTGCCGGGGAGCTGGAGGGTCACCTTGTGCCAGGCCCCGGTGGGGTCGAGCACGCCGTCGTCCTCCACCGTCCACTGGGCGTCCGGGCGGCGCAGCGGGCAGCCGGAGCACCACCACTGCTCGCCGGAGCGCTGGATGGTGGAGCCGCACTCGGGGCAGACCCAGGAGTCGTCGTGCCAGCGCTGGCCGGCGCTGAACCAGGTGACGTGCGGCGGGCGGATGCCCTGCGCGGGGTCGGCGGGCGGGGTGGCCGCCCAGACCACCATCGGGTCGTCGGCGTTGGCCACCACCCGTACGTCGGTGTGCCGGACCAGCGCCGCGCGCCAGAGCTGCGCCATCATGGCGACCTCCTTGGCCCGGTCGAGCTGGTCGCGGGAGAGGTTGAGCAGGGCCACCACGTGCGGCTCGGTGGCCTCCAGCACCTGCGCGAGGTAGTGCTCGTCGACCTCGAGCACCGCGTACGGGGTGCTGCCGGCCTTGGCCAGCGCCGAGGTGTGCCCGGTGGGCATGTTGGCGCCGAACGAGTTGGTCGCGACCCGGCCGAGCACGCCGACGGCGGCGGCGCTGAGCCGGGTGGTGGTGGTCTTGCCGTTGGTGCCGGAGACCAGCGCGATGGCGCGTCCGGCCGAGAGGTGGGCCAGCAGGTCGGGGTCGATCTTCAGGCCGATCCATCCGCCGATCACCGAGCCGTCGCCCCGGCCGGCGGCGCGCGACAGCGCCGCGGCGGTCCTCGACACGGAGCTGGCCACCTTCGCCCGCAGGGGCATCTTCGCGTCCGTCACGCGAGCGAGGTTACCGGACCCCCGCGCCCGCCAGATCGCCGCCGACGGCGAACCGTTCGGTCGGGGCGGGCCGGGCATCCGGTCGGCGGACGCTCCACCGGATGGAGTCGATCTATGTCGGGTAGCGGACGCGGCTGCGGCCCGGCGCGCCCCTCCACTCCGCTCCACCCGCTCTGACGTGCGGTTTTAGCCGCGACGGCGACGCGCCGGGGCGGCGATTCTGGTTGCAGGTGGAGGGAAGTGGAGTAGAGTGGGGCGCAATGGTGAGGCCGGGAGGGCCCACCGGCCCAGGGGGTCAGCGGCGCCGCGAACGCCGCTCAGGGCAAGGGGGTTGGGCCGATGTTCCTCGGCACCCACACTCCGCGCCTGGACGAAAAGGGCCGTTTGATCCTTCCGGCCAAGTTCCGGGACGAGCTGGCGGGGGGTGTCGTGATCACCAAAGGGCAGGATCGCTGCCTCTACGTCTTCCCCACGCCCGAGTTCCACCGGATCGCCGACCAGTTGCGCGCGCAACCGATGACGAACAAGGCGGCCCGGGCCTACAGCCGGGTCTTCTTCGCCAGCGCGCACGACGAGGTCCCCGACAAGCAGGGCCGGGTCACCATCCCGCCCCACCTGCGGTCCTACGCCGCGCTCGACCGGGACCTGGTGGTGATCGGGGCGTCCACCCGGGTGGAGATCTGGGACCGGACGGCCTGGGAGAGCTACCTCGCCGACAGCGAAGACGACTTCGCCGACATCGAGGAGGGGGTGCTGCCCGGCGGTCTGTAGGGCGCGGCGACGCCCGACGTACTGCGAGATCTCCAGCCGCTTTCGAGTTCCTGGCGCCCCTTCCCCGGTGCCAGGGGCACGATCTCCACTCCGGGCGTCGGCCCGGGGCCGGGGCGGGAGCGGATGGGGATCTGGCGGTACGACGGCACGGCGTCGTCCGACGGGCAGAGCGCGACACGACGAGACATATTCCACAGTGGGGGTCGACATGGGGGAGCTTCGCGGCACGCACGTGCCGGTGCTGCTTGAGCGGTGCCTCGAGCTGCTGGCCCCCGCGCTGGACCGGGGCGGCCGTACGGTCCACGTCGATGCCACGCTGGGGTTGGCCGGTCACGCCGAGGCGGTGCTGCAACGGCATCCGCACACGGTGCTGATCGGCCTGGACCGGGACACCGAGGCGCTGGCGCACGCCCGGGTCCGGCTGGCCCGGTTCGCCGACCGGATCCACCTGGAGCACGCCGTCTACGACGAGTTGCCCGAGGTGGTGGAACGGCTGGGCTACCCGGGCGTCGACTCGGCGCTGTTCGACCTGGGCGTCTCGTCGTTGCAACTCGACGCGCCCGACCGCGGGTTCGCCTACGCCCAGGACGCGCCGCTGGACATGCGGATGGACCAGACCCGGGGGGTGACCGCCGAAGAGGTGGTCAACAGCTACTCCCACCCGGACCTGGCCCGGGTGCTGCGGGTCTACGGCGAGGAGAAGTTCGCCGGCCGGATCGCCTCGGCGATCCTGCGGGAGCGGGAGCGGGGTCGGATCACCTCCTCGGCCCGGCTGGCGGAGCTGGTCAGGGAGAGCATTCCGGCACCAGCGCGACGAACCGGGGGACACCCGGCCAAGAGAACGTTTCAGGCTTTACGCATCGAGGTAAACAGGGAACTGGCGGTGCTGGAGACGGCGCTGCCGGCCGCCCTCGACAAGCTCCACGTGGGCGGTCGCATGGTGGTCCTGTCCTACCACTCGCTGGAGGACCGGCTCACCAAGCAGGCGCTCGCCGACCGGGTCCGCAGTAAGGGCCCGGTCGACCTTCCGGTGGAACTCCCCGGGTCGGGTCCGACGTTCCGGCTGCTCAGCCGGGGTGCCGAGCTCGCCGGGGAGGCCGAGGTCGCCGCGAACCCGCGGGCCGCATCCGTGCGGCTGCGGGCGGCGGAGCGACTCGACCCGGCCACCGGTCACCAGGGGCGGACCGACCGCGAACGGTCCGGCCGACGGGTCAGGGCGATGCACCAACCGGGCACGGGGTCGACGCGGGGTTCCACAGTGGACCTGGAGGCGATCCCGGGGGACGGCAGGACGGACGAACAGGGGGAGGGGACATGAACGTCAACAAGCGTGACGGCCGCGACGCGGTCGTCGGGCAGCGCGCACCGCGGTCGGGGGGCCGGACCACGGCGCAGCGCACGGCCCGTACCACGACGCCGGCGGACCTCACCGGTCGAGCGGGGGAGGCGCGCCGGGGGGCGCGCGAGTTCCCCACCCAGGGCAGTGCCGCATTGCGGCCGGCGGAGCAGCCGGCCACCCGTACCGCCACCGCCGCCGCCGGGTCGCCCCGGCTGCGGGTGGCGCCGCCGCCGCCGGTCCGGGTGCCCCGGGCGCCGTTCGCGGCACTGATCGTGGTGCTGGTCGTCGGCGGGGTGCTGGGCATCCTCGCGGTCAACACCAAGATCAACGAGAACGCGTTCAAGCTCCAGCAGCTCCAGCAGCAGCAGGCCCGCCTCGACGTCGACCAGCAGCAGCTGGAGAAGGAGATCGAGGAGGCCAAGGAGCCGGGCAACCTGACCGCCGAGGCCCGCAAGCTGGGCCTGGTCGAGGCGGGCGAACCGGCGTACATCCGGCTGCCGGACGGTCGGCTGATCGGCGTGCCGCAGCCGGCCGACGGGCAGCCGGCGATCACCAGCCAGCAGGGCAACGGGGGGTAACGCCCGTGCCACCGAGATCCGACGATCCGCGCCGGGACCCCACGGGCTCCCGGCGCGGATCGGTTCGTGGCGGGGCCGCCCGGGGCGGCGGGCCCCGGACGCCGGAACCCCGCACCCCCGAGCCGCGCACCCCGGAGCCGCGCGGCGGAGAATCCCCGGCCACCGGACCCCGCGCCGGTGAGCCCCGGGGACAGGGCCGCGCCGGTGAGCCCCGCACCGGGCAGCCCCGGACCGGGGACGTCGGGGGGATCTCCGACG
>NZ_JBMDWU010000079.1:0-18330 GCF_048594385.1 Micromonospora sp.
CACCGCGAGTCGGGTGAACCGGCGGCGCGTCGGGAGGGGCCTGGGGGTCCTTCCGCAGGGGTGCCGGGACTGTGCCCGATCGTAGATCCTCCGTGGCCGTTCACCGATCCCCCGTGCGGGCCGGCCCCGGGAGGCCGGCGCGGGGCGGCCCGGCCGCCCCGCGCCCGTACGGGAGGTGTCAGTCGTGGACGCCGACGTGGAAGTTGAAGACCGCACCGTTGCGGGTGAGGATGAGGTTCCACTTCCCGCCGTTCTTCAACACCACCGGGTTGGAGTTCGGGTACCGCTGGAGGAACCAGTCCTCCAACCGCTGCGCCTGCGCGGCGGTGAGCACCCCGACCTCCCCGATCGCCGCCGCGTGGTGCGGTTCCTGATTGCAGCCGGCGTTGAACCGGTAGCTGGTGTCGCGGTTCCACCGGCCGCTGCCGAGCATCGTGACCGTCACCGGGCCGGATTGCTGGAACGCCAACTGCGGGACCGCGGGATCGGCGACGACCACGTCGGGTGGCGTCTCCAGGGACGGGAACGGCACGGCCACCGTCTCGATGACGGCCTGCGATGCCCAGTTGAAGTCGACCTCGAACGGCATGCCCATCCTCCTGACCGGGGTGTCCCGTCCGCCGGCCTGTCGCGACGGCACGTCGACGTGACCCATCATGGGTGGGACCCGAAGTCACATGGCGGCTACTGTCCGTGCCCGGACACTGCCGACCAACCGACAGCGTCCGGCACGGACCCGGCCCCGGCGGGCGGTGGCGACGTCGACCCTCGGTGACGGAACGGTCGTCGCGCCACCGGCCCTCGTCAGCAGGCGGCGCGCTGGCCGGAGTAGTGGACGCCGACCCGGCCGACCACGGTCAGGTCGGTCAGGGCGGTGTCGGCGGCGCGGTTGACGTAGCAGGAGTACCGGTGCTGGTTGATCACCTCGAGGTGGATGTGCGCGCCGCTGTCCCCGTTGACCTGGTAGCAGCTGGAGTACCGGAACCGGCCGGTCTCACCGAGCTTGGTCCACGGGCCGACCGAGGCGCCGACGACCACACCGCCGGGCTTGTTGTTCACGTGCATCACGTCCGCCCGGCCGACGACCCCGCCGGTCGTGGTGTCCCGGGCCTCCAACCCGATCCGGTAGCCGCCGTCGGCGAGGTTGCCGGTCGCGCAGCCCGGACGGACGGTAACCACGGTGACCGCGACCGGGTGCCCGGCCGCCGTCTTGGTGCCGAACGGGGAGACGACGGTGGCCCCCGGGTTGCGGTAGATGTCGACCGCCCAGTCGTTGGTGTAGCCCCAGTTGCCGAACACGATGTGGTGGTTGGCCGGCCCGGACCCGCCGAACCTGTTCCAGGTGGACGAGTCCTGGATCGGCGGGTACACCGCGATCGCGTCGGCGGTGTCGTGCGCGGCGGCCGGGGTCGCCGGTACGGCGACGGCTCCCAGTACGAGCGTGAGTGCGCCGAGCGTACGGGCGATGCGGAACCTCATCGTGCCTCCGAAGGGTGTGCGGAGCGGAACGAAACCACCTCGCCGATCGACGAGAGTGGATGAGGATACCGTCTGCGGCGGGACGTCGACAGCCGCCGACGTCGCGACCGTCACGGGCCGCGCGGGTCGCCCGGCTCAGGGCGTGAGCGTCTCCCACAGGTGCGGGTTCCGGGTCAGGTGCAGCAGCCGTTCCAGCAGTCGTCGGTGGGCCGGGGTGTGCGTCCGGGCCCCCCACAGGGGCGCGCTTCCCATGCCGTCCGCCGCCGCCACCACGAGCGCCAGCACGTCGGCGGGCAGCCCGTCGGCGGCGAGGGCTGCCGCCAGCCGTTCCGCGTCGGCGCGGGCGAGTTCGGCGACCGCGGGCAGCGTCATGAGCTGGGTGACCAGCGCCATCGAGGCGCGTACGGCGGCGTCGTCGTCGGCGGGGGCGACCGACGCGCGCAGGTAGGCCCGGGTCAGCCGTCCCGGTGCGGTGTCCGTGGGGTCCAGCGCGGCGTCGATGCCGGCCTGGAAGGAGGCGAGCTGGTCGCGGGCCAGTTCCAGGATCAGGTCGTCCTTGCTGGCGAAGTGGTAGATCAGGCCGCCCTTGGACACGCCGGCGAAGCGGGCGATGTCGTCCAGCGAGGCGTGGATCCCCCGGGCGCGGACGGCGTCCGCGGCGGCGTCCAGCAGGGCACGTCGGGTGTCCTGCGGCGACCGGCCGGCTGTGCGTCCCACGGCGACACCGTACCTACGGCCGCGTGGGACGCGGTGAGGGGATGAGCACCCAGGCCAGCACCGCCGCGCCGAGGGTCAGCGCCGCGGCGAGCGACGAGGTGACCTGCACGCCGGTGATGAACGCGTCCCGCGCCCCGGCGGCGGCCTGCGGCGGCAGCACCTGCAACGCCGAGCCCAGCGAGTCACGGACCCGGGCCGCGTCGGCGGCCGGCAGCCCGGACGGAACGCTCACCGCGTGCCGGTAGACCAGCGACAGCAGGGAGCCCAGCACCGCGATGCCCAGCACCACGCCGAGTTCGTTGGCGGTCTCGGTGATCGCCGAGACGGAACCGGCCTTGCGCGGGGGCGCGGCCGAGATGATGGCGTCGCCGGTCAGGGTCATCGCCAGCCCGATGCCGAGGCCGATGGGCACGAGCGCCAACCCCAGCCACAGGTACGGCGCGTGCGCGGCGACCGCCACCCCGGCCAGCCCTGCGGCGGCCAGGCCCAGGCCGAGCGCGATGGCCCGGCCCCGGCCGAGGCGGGCCACGACCGCAGCGATGATCACGACGACGACGATCGAGGCCAGGGTCGCGGGCAACTCGGCCAGGCCCGCCTGCAACGGGCCGAACCCCCTGGCGAACTGGAGGTACTGCGAGAAGAAGAACAGCATGCCGACCAGTGCGAAGATGGCGATGACGTTGGCGACGACCGCCCCGAGGAACGCCGGGTTGCCGAACAGCTCGACGTCGAGCATGGGCTGTTCCAGCCGCCGCTGCCGCCGCACGAACAGCACCCCGGCGGTCACGCCGACCAGCAGGCAGGACACCGTCACGCCGTCGACGCCGGCCCCGACCACGTGCTTGACCGCGTACACCAGCGGCACGACCGCCGCCATGGACAGCACCGCGGAGGGCACGTCGAAGCGGCCCGGTCGCGGGTCGCGGGACTCCGGGAGCAGCAGCAGGCCGGAGACCACCACCAGGACCATCACCGGGACGTTGATGAGGAACACCGAGCCCCACCAGAAGTGCTCCAGCAGGAACCCGCCCACCAGCGGCCCGACCGCCGACCCGGCACCGAAGGCGGTGGACCAGATGGCGATCGCCCGGGTCCGTTCCCCGCTGTCGGTGAAGATGTTGCGGATCAGCGACAGGGTGGACGGCATCAGCGTCGCGCCGGCCACACCGAGCAGCAGCCGGGCCCCGATCAACGCCGGTGCGCTGGGGGCGAACGCCGCCAGCAGCGACGCCGCGCCGAACGCCACCGAACCGACCAGCAGGACCCGTTTGCGCCCGAACCGGTCGGCCAGGTTGCCCATCAGCACCAGCAGCCCCGCCAGGGTCAGCGAGTAGACGTCACCGATCCAGAGGACCTGTTCCGCGGTCGGTGCCAGGCTCGCGGTCAGCGCCGGAACCGCCAGCGAGAGCACCGTCCCGTCGACGGCGAGCAGCAGCACCGCCGCGGCCAACACGGCCAGCGCCGCCCACCGGCGGCGGGTGCACAGCACCCGAGCGGGAACCGGGGTCGAGGACGTGATCACGCCGGAACTGTACCGACCAGCCGGTACAGTTCGTCAGGGTGACCTGCCACACTCCCGACTGCCGGCCCACCGGAGCGCCGGCAACCCGGGTACGGGGGCCGGTCGGATGGCAGGGTGGGCACATGGACAGCAGGCACGTCGACGACTGGCTCGTCGCCTACGAGCAAGCCTGGCGCACGCCGGGTACGGACACCCTGGTCACGCTCTTCACCGAGGACGCGAGCTACCAGCAGGGGCCCTATCTGACCCCCGTGGTGGGCCTGCCGGCCATCGCCCGGATGTGGGAGGAACAGCGCGACGGCCCCGACGAGGTCTTCCGGATGACCAGCACGGTCGTCGCGGTCGACGGCGACACCGCCGTGTCCCGCCACGAGGTGCACTACGGCGACCCGGTCACGCAGGAGTACCGCGACCTGTGGGTGATGCGCTTCGCCGACGACGGCAGGTGCCGGTCGTTCGAGGAATGGCCGTTCTGGCCGGACCGGCAGCCGCCCGGGGTGCCGCAGCCGTGACGGGATCGCCGGGCCCCGGGCCGGTCAGGCCCGCGACCGGAACGGGGCCAGGGTGGCCCGGATCGTGTCGGCAGCACCCCAGTCGTCGTCGAACTGGGCCAGTACCGCCAGGTGCTGCCGCAGCTGGATGATCGGCATGCGGTCCCGCCAGTCGGCGTCGAGGCCGGTCAGCTCGGCGTAGACGGCGAAGAACCGACCCGACTCCGGTGGGGCCGCCGTGGTCCACAGGTGCGCCAGGTCCACCTCGGCCCACAGGTACGACACCGCCGGGTCGACCAACGCCGCCCGTCCGTCCCCGGTGGCCAGCACGTTCTGCGACCACAGGTCGCCGTGCGTCAGGCAGGCCGGCCGGTCCGGCAGCAACTCGGGCAGCCGGGCACACAGCCGTTGCACCGCGGCCCGGTCGGCGGCGTCGAGCGCGGCCCGCACCCTCGGCTCACCCAGCCAGCGCAGCAGGCGGTGCTCGGCGAAGAAGGCGAAGCCGTCGTCGGCCCAGGTGTTGACCTGCCGGCGACGCCCCAACCAGTTGTCCCGGTGCCAGCCGAAGCGGGGGTGGACGGTGCTGGTGTGCAGGTGGGCCAGCGCGTGCGCGAACCGCTCCCAGAACGCCCCGTCCTGCGGCCTCGGCGACAGCAGCGACAGCACCAGCAGTTCGTGGTTCGCCACGAGCACGTCGGGGGTGGCCAGCCCGCCCTGCTCCCGCAGGGCCGTCAGCCCCTCGGCCTCCGCGACGAAGGCGTCGCCGTCGGGCGCCTCGGCGAAGGTCTTGACGAAGACCGGCGGCGCGTGCCTGCGGTGGGCGATCCCGGCGAGCGCGGCGAGGCCACCGCTCACCGGCTCGACGGTGACGACGTCACCGATCCCGGCCCGCAGCAACCGTTCGGCGAGCAGTTCCGTCGCGGGCATCGGCGCTCTTCCGTCCGGTCGGGGCAGCGGGGTTTCACCATGGCACTCCCCGTCGCGCACCGCAGCCCCGCCGGCCGCCGTCGCGTCGACGCCGCCGGGGCGCGACCCGGCCCCGGTCACCCGCCGGTGCCCTCCTCGGCGCCGTCGTGCTGGTCGCCGTCCAGATAGACGTGCTGGTGGCCGTGGCCGGCGTCGACGTTGACCTGATCGAGCTGGGTGGCGGCGACGGACCAGGCGGCGGCGGCCTGCTCCGCCTGCCGTTTCGCCAGCGCCGTCAGCGTCGCCCGCTGCGCGGGTGGCCCGGTGACCGCGAGGAGGTACGTCTCGACGGCCAGGGCCGTCTGCTCCACCGCGCCGCGCAGGCTACCGCGCGCCACGTTGGTCGCCGTGCTGCCCGACGGCGGGTTGGCGAACGGCTCCGCCGCCCGCAGCAGGGTCTGCTGCCACTGACGCGCCTGCTGCGGGTCGGCGGTCGGCTCGGCCCGCAGGGCGTCGAGCACGGGGGTGATCTCGTCGCGGAGGCGTCGGGCGGTGGCCGTCAGCTCGGTGATCTGCTGGGCGTCCCGCGTCGCCTCGGCCCGGCGCAGGTCGGCGATGGTCGACTCGGTGGCATCCGGTCGACCGACCGCGTAGCCGATGCCGCCGCCGACGAGGGCGACGACGAGGCCGATCGCGGCGACGACGGCGAGCCGGGACAGCCGGCGGCGGGGTGGTGGCGACGCGGCCAACAGATACGAGGGCCTACCGGTACGACGCGACACGTCATCTCCCTGCTCGACGGGGACTGGTCGCAGCATAGTGCCGCCCGGCGGGCGGCGGATCGACCGTTTGTCGACCCGCCGGGGTCACCGCAGCGCCACCACGGCGTCGGTACCCCCGTGGTGGCGCAGCACGGTCTCCGGCGCCGGATCGTGGCGCAGCAGCGTGTGCCGGACGAGGTCGGTGCCGGCGGCGAGATCGTCGAAGACCGCGATGTCCACGCTGACGGCGTGGGTGACGTAGCCACCGGAGGCGTCCCGGCGCATGCTGCTGCCGCTCTGCCCGGCGTGGCCCAGTCCCCGCTCGCGCAGCGCCCGGTCGAGGTCGCGGGTCACCGTGGTGGCGTACCCGCGTGGATCGGGCCGTCCGCCGACCTCCAGGTGCAGGCCCAGCCGGTAGCGGCGGGCCGCGCGCAGCGCGCTCGGGCCGAACCACCTGGCGACGAGGGAGCCCTGCGGCGCGCCGGTGACCGTTTCGAGGATCCAGCAGACCTCGGCGGGGTGCGCGGGTTCGGCGAGTCCGCGCAGGAGCACCGGATGCCCGACGCCGGCGGCGGCGAGCGTCCGGCCGGTCTGCGCGGCCAGGCTCAGGTCACGGTCGGCGACGGCCCGGGCCGGCAGGTCACCGAGGGCGTCCCGCGCCGGCGCGGGCACGGCGTCGGCGACGGTACGCCCGGCGACGGCCAGCAGGTCACGCCAGGCGTCGAACGGGAACTCCGACCCCGGGCCGCGCAGGCTGTAGAGCGTGAAGTCGCCGCCCTGGTCCTCGTCCTGCTCGACGGTCCAGTTGCCGGCGTCGTCGCGCTGCCAGGTGACGCCTCTGTCACGCCCATCGCACCGGTACAGCCGGGAGCGGGCCGTCGGCCAGTAGCCGGCGTCGTCGGGACCGGTTCCGAAGGCGGCGGCCAGCAGCGGGGTGACCGCGTCGAGGTCGTCGTGCTCGCCGAGCAGCACGAACCGGCTGGCCAGCGCCAGCAGCGGGCCAGGATGCGGCAGGTCCGGATCCCGCAACGCGACGGCCCGGGCGATCAGGTCCAGTTCGTCCCAGCGCAGGGCGTGCGGGAAGGGGTGCGCGTCGTCGTCCCAGCCGAGCTGTAGCGGCTCGGTCACGCCGGGCGGGCACACCCCGAGGTTGAGCATGCCGAGATCGATGTCGATCTCCAGGACGAGGGTGTGACCGTCGCCGACGTCGGCGGTCAGCGTCCACCCGGGATGGTCCTCCCAGCGCTCGTCGTCGTCATCACCGTCGTCGCCCTCAGGACGCTCGTAGGCCGACCAGAACGACGGGTCTTTCAGCAGGTCGCGCAGGTCTGCGGGGAGAGGCACGCCGGGCATCGTACCCAGCCACCCCGACGTTGCCCCCGGGGTCGGTCGGCGTCGCGGTCTGCCCCGGCGGCGGTGAAATGGGCGGCGGCGCTGATCTTCGCCGGTCATACTGGCGGGCATGAAGCTTGCCGAGGCCCTGGCGTTGCGCGCGGATGCGGCGCGCCGCGCCGACCAACTCCGTGCCCGCATCGTGGCCAGCGCCCGGTTCCAGGAGGGCGAGACACCGGCGGAGGACGCGGCGGCGCTGCTGACCGAGGCCGGCGGGGTGCTCGGTGAGCTGGAGACGCTGATCCGGCGGATCAACCGCACCAACGCCGCCACCGTGGTCGACGGCGGCACGCTCACCGATGCCCTGGCCCGCCGTGACGTGCTCCGGCTGCGGCACAGCCTGGTCACCTCCGCGGCCAACGCCGCCGCCGGTGAGGGTCAGCGGGGGTTCCGACAGCTACGCTCGGAGCTGAGGATGATCCCGGCGCTGCCGGTGGCGCAACTGCGTGGCCAGGCCGACGACCTCGCCCGGCAGATCCGCGAGGTCGACACGCTGATCCAACGGGCCAACTGGGAGGTCGACCTGCTGGACTGACGGATTGCGGAGCAGGTAGCCGACGTGGAGGCGTGCACCGACCCGAGAGCCGGCGGTATCCCGGCTCACTCCTGGCGCGCCGGGGGCAGGCGCGGGGGTTCGATTCCCCGGTCATACACCGCATGCCCAGCACAGCACACAGGTGACGGCGCACAGGGCACGGCACACCACCGGGTGCAGATCCACGACGGCGAGGGTGGGACAGGGGACCTCCGCAACCCGCTCACCGGTCGTCGGCGGCCGGGTCGACCACCCGTACGCCGGGCCAGCGTGCCGCCGGGCGGTGGCGGACGAGTCGACGTCGGGACACCTCGCGGCCGGCCCGGGTCGGGTTGTGCCGCCACACCCCGTCGAGCAGGTCGTCCAGGCCGTACGGCGCGCAGACCGCGATCCGGTCGTCGGCGTGCAGGCGTACCGCCACGGCGGTGGCGTACTCGGGCCAGGTGGCGACCGCCTCGGCGATCGTCCGCAGCGGGGCCACCGGGTCGCCGCCGAACGTCGCCGGGTACCAGGTGTGCACGGCGGCCTGGTTCTTCGCCTCCCACGGCGGCTGCGGCCAGGCCGTCGCCAGTCGCGCGGTGGCCCGGTCGTCGTTGGCCCGGGTCAGGTCCGTCGGGTCGAGGAAGACGACGTCGACGTCCCGTACCGCCGACGGGTCGAAGCCGTGGCCGTACCGTCGGCCCCAGACCAGGTCCCGCACGACCCCCGCCCCGATCCACGCGTCCGGCAGGCCGATGTCCCGGACCACCCCCAGGGCCCGCATCAACCATCCGTCGCCCCGGACCAGGTCCCGTAGTTCGTCCTCGCGCACCCGACCAGCCTAGGAGCAGCGCGTGGACGGGGACGGTGGGTGGTCAGGGCCGCATCGGGAGGAAATCGGCGTCGCCCCCGGTCAGGGGCAGGCCGGCGGTGGCGGCGATCCGCCGGACCGCCTCCTGAAGCGGGGTCGTCTCGGGCAGGACCACCTCGTCGTCGTACCCGAGCAGGTCACGCGGGGCGTACCAGCCCCGCATGTCGTCCGCGGTGAACTCCGTGGCCTGCGGACGCGTCGCGTGTCGTCGCAGGGTCTCGGGCAACGACACGTCGAGATAGACGAACACCGTCCGGCCACGGTGGCCGTCGCGCAGCGCGGTGAGCATCCGCCGGTACCGGGCGGTGTACAGGATGCCTTCGAGGATCACGTGGTAGCCGTGGTCGAGGGCCAGCCGGACCGTCTGCCCGATGAGGGTGGGCGCGAGGCCACCGGGCCGGTCCCGTTCCCGCAACACGACCCGCCGCAGGTAGTCCTGCTCGACCAGGGCGCAGCCGCGACCGTGCCGCAGCCGCAACTGCCGGGCGATGCTGCTCTTGCCCGCCCCCGAGTTCCCCCGGACGACGATCAGGACCGTCCGGTCGCTGCCGGTCGGGATCGCCTCGTCCATCGCGGTGGCCCTCCCCGGGTGTCGGCCGGTCCGGCCACCGGTGCCGCGTCGACCGGCGGGCCCGGCGGGACTCTGCGACGATGCCCTGGCCACGCGGACGGGTGCGGCGGAAGGGGGCGGCGCGGATGGTCGCGGACATCCTGGTCGGTGGCGCGGTCGCGGTGGCGGTCTCGTGGGTGGCGTTGCTTGTCGGTCTGCTGATCGTACGACCGCAGGGCCCGTTGCTGGCCGAGGCGCTGCGTATCCTGCCTGACCTGGTGCGGTTGCTGCGGCGGCTGGCCGGTGACGCCACCCTGCCGCGCGGCGTCCGGGTGCGCCTGGGCCTGCTGCTGGCGTACCTGGTCATCCCGATCGACCTGATCCCGGACTTCGTCCCGGTGCTCGGGTACGCCGACGACGCGATCCTCGTCGTCGCGGTGCTGCGGTCGGTGGTCCGCAGGGCGGGTGTCGGGGCGCTGCGCCGGCACTGGCCGGGCACACCGGACGGTTTCGCCGCGCTGTGCCGGCTGACGGGCGTCCGCTACGCCGGCAGCGACCACGGCCCGGGCGACGCCGGCCCCGGATGACGGGCGCGGTCGTGCACCGGACGCCGGGGCGTGGAGAATCGATTCCGGCGTCCTCACCTGCGGAGACGATCGGGCCGAACCCCCACTGACACCCGTCAATGTTGCCAGAGCGGCGCCAGACGTGTTGGAATGGCTCATATCGCCGCAGCACGGGGGCAACCGTGCTGAGCACGGCCAGCACGGGAGCACCGCGGTACGGGTGGCGCGCCACCCTGGCGGACGTCCGCACGTCACCGCGCCGGGCCATCGTCCTGACGACGGGCATCCCGCACGGCAGGCACCCGCGCCTGCCACACGCACCCCTGGCACGCGTCCCCGACGACCGGCGCGTTCGACGCCCCGGGCCACGGTCGGTCCGCCAGCACCAGAACCGGCGACGAGGTGAGAAGCGATGAGTTCCCCAGAGAGTTCCGCGTGGTACCGGCACCGCCTGGTGTGGGTGGCGGTGGTCCTGCTGGTGGTGTCGGTCGGCACGGTCGTGCTGGCCAACCGGAGCAGCACGAGGGCGGAGCCGGCGGATCTGCCGGCGCAGATCGTGGCCCGGATGCGTACCACGCTCGAACGGGCGGACCCGGCCCAGCACCAGCACGCCGGGCACGACGCCCAGCAGGGCGCCGGCGCGGAGAAGCCGCCGGTGATCTGCGGGGTCCGCGTCTACGGCTTCGAGCCGGCCGGGGCCACCACGTTCGCCGACGTCCGGACGGTCTACGGCTTCCACCTGTGCGGGATCGCCGAGCAGAAGCGCCCCTGGGACGTGGCGGTCAAGCTGGCCGGCCCGCTGATCATGGACATGTCCACCGATCCTCCGGGCATCAAGGTCGTCGAGGCGACGGCGGAGGTCAGGTTCGTCGACCGGCTCCGGGAGATGTTCCCGCCCGCGTACGCGACGATGGCGCAGCAGGAGTCGCTCGGCGCGACCGAGAGGGCCGACCTGCGCCGCCGCTACGACGCCGCCGCCAAGCTGTGACGCGTCGGGCGGCGTAGCGGCCGTTCCCGGCCGCCGGACCCGGCACCCGATCCGCGGTGATGCCGTGTCCCCGGTCCGCCGTGCCCGTCGTCGATCCGGTGATCTCGGACAGCTCGACCACATCCGACAGCTCGATCCAATCCGACTAAACATCGATCAACGTTGATATTTTGCGTCATTGGTGCCACAGTGGATTCGGGAGCATTCGTCTCCCGATGTCTCGTACCGACGAATGGAGGATGAACAGTGCGTTCACACCAGTCCGACCAATCCGGTGGACGTCCCCGGTCAACCGTCCGCCGGTCCCTCCAGGCGCTCGTCCTGATGTTCGCCATGGTGGTCGGTACGCTGCCCATGACGAGCCCCGCCCAGGCGCACGGGACGATCATCAACCCGGCGACCCGGGCGTACCAGTGCTGGCAGACCTGGGGCAGCCAGCACACCAACCCGGCCATGCAGCAGCAGGACCCGATGTGCTGGCAGGCGTGGCAGGCCAACCCGGACACCATGTGGAACTGGATGAGCGCGTTGCGCGACGGCCTGGCCGGCCAGTACCAGCCCAGCACCCCGGACGGGCAGCTGTGCAGCAACGCCCTGTCCCGGAACAACTCGCTGAACAAGGCCGGGGCGTGGAAGGCGACCACCGTCAACCGCAACCTGACCGTCCAGATGTACGACCAGGCCAGCCACGGTGCTGACTTCTTCCGGGTCTACGTCACCAAGCAGGGGTTCAACCCGGCCACCCAGACGGTCGGGTGGGGCAACCTGGACCTGATCACCACGACCGGGCGGTACGCGCCGGCACAGAACATCTCGTTCAACGTCTCGATCCCGTCGTCGCGCTCCGGAAGCCACGTCCTGTTCTTCATCTGGAAGGCGTCGCACGCGGACCAGACCTACATGTGGTGCAGCGACATCAAGATCGCCTGATCGACGACGCGGTACTCATCCGGCCCAGGGCTTCCCCGCCCTGGGCCGGAGTCCGTTCCCGGGCCTCGACCGCCCGCCTGTCATTCAGCCGGCCCGGGGCGCGTCCCGTCGGCGTTCGTAGTCGGCGACGGTCGGGACGACGGGGAGCACGAGCAGCAGGGCGAGGTACGCCACGGCGAGCAGCCCGCCGGTGACCAGAGTCAGCAGCAGCACGACGGTGCGCACCCAGTCGACGCGGAACCCGCCGTACGCCGCGAGGCCGAGACAGACGCCGCCGAACCACCCGCCCTCGCTGATCCGGCACCAGAACCGGCCGCGTACCGCTCCCCCGACCTCGGACGGCACGGGGTGCGCCGGCCGCACCGGCCCGAGTTCGGCCAGGATCGCGGTCATCCGGGCACCGGTCACCGGGTCGCCGCCCGGATCCAGCCGGTCGCCGACCGCGGCCTCCAGGTCACGCACGATCTCGTCGGCGTCCGGGTCGCCGCGCAGCGCACGTCGGGCGTCGTCGAGATACCCCCGCAGGGCGTCGTACGCCTCGCGGGTGGCGGGATAGGCCGCGGTGTGCCCGGTGAGGCGGATGGCGGTGGAATCGTCCATGGTCATCGTCCAACCGAATCGATCATGCGGGTCAGGTCGTCCCAGTGCTCCCGGAACGCGGCGAGCCGCTGCCTGCCGGCGTCGGTGAGCAGGACGTACTTGCGGGGCGGCCCGGACGGCGACTCCCGCCACTCGTGGTGCACCAGCCCGTCCCGCCGGAGCTTGCTCAGCAGCGGATACAGCGTGCCCTCCTGAGCGGGGAAGTTCGCCTCCCGCAACGCGGCGAGGATCTCCGCCGCGTAGCGCTGCCGGGACTCGACAGCGGCGAGCACGAGCGGTTCGAGCAGGCCGCGCCGCAACGCGACGAGCATCGGGTCGGCCTGCATGCCACTACCTTGCCACAACAAGGTACCTGCTCGCATCCGGCTCCTCCGGACCGGTTTCCCCGGGCACCGGTCGTTCGGCTGCTCCGGGGGTCAGAGCGACTGGAGCATGGCGAGGGTCTGCCGGAGTTCGTCCCGCAGCGCCCGCCCGGCCGCCTCCGCGTCCCCCGCCGCGACGGCGTCCACCAGAGCGGCATGCCCCTCGTCGCCGTGGTTCGGGTCCGCGGAGCGCAGGCTGAGCAGTTCCACCATGTCGAGCAGCCGCCGCTGCAGCACCGGCACGAACTCGGTGAACAGGCTGCTGAGCACCGGGTTGTGCGCCGCGGCGACCACCGCCACGTGCAGCGCGATGTCGGCCGCGACGAATGCGGCGTCGTCGGCGTGCGCGGCGTGCCGACGCCCGGCCAGGGCTCCGCGCAGGGCGGTGACGTCGTCGTCGGTCCGCCGCCGCGCGGCCAACTGCGCGGCTTCGACCTCGACGACCATCCGCACCTCGTAGACGTCGGTGATCGCCGCCTGGCGCAGCCGGGTGGACCAGTCCTGGCGGGGGCTGGTCGCGATGACGAAGACGCCCGATCCCTGCCGCGCCTGCACCAGCCCCGCTCCCGCGAGCGCCCGCAGTGCCTCCCGGACGGTCGACCGTCCCACACCGAGGGACTCGGCCAGGGCGACCTCACCGGGGAGCTTCGTCCCCACGGCCCAGGCGCCACCGGTGATCTGCTCGCGCAGACGGTCGGTGGCCTGCTCGACCAACGGGGACGGCCGCAAGGCACCTAGCGACATGTCAGATTCATCCTTCCGAGCAGGCGGACAAGTTGTCTGAGGAGCTGAGCGGTTGTTAGAGTACTCCGCATGCTGCCGCACGGGCTTCTTCTCCTCGGCTGCCGCTGCGGGGCCTGACACGACCGGCACCCCGTAGCGGGTTCCCGGGTTGCGCCGGTCACCGGACGGCTGACCGAAAGAAGTTCCGCATGTTAGCTTGCTGCCCACCCGCCGGCGTCGCGTGCCGCGGCGACGACTCCACCCGCCGACTCGCCGGCTGGAACACCTCTACCCTCGCCGCACCGGCGACGGCGGTCGCCGTCGACCGGGGGGTGTCCTCGTGACCGCGCCGCCGGTGCTGCGCGTGACGGACGCGGCGGTCGTCCGCGACGGCAAGCCGATCCTGTACGAGGTGTCGCTGACGGTACGGGCCGGCGAGCACTGGGCGCTGCTCGGCGCCAACGGGGCGGGCAAGAGCACCCTGCTCAGCCTGCTCGGGGCGGTCACCCATCCCACCCGGGGCACCGTCGAGGTGCTGGGCCACCGGCTGGGGCGGGTCGACCTGCGGGAGCTGCGCTCCTACGTCGGCCACGTCAATCCGCGGCACGATCCACGTTCGCCCCTGACCGTGCAGGACGTCGTACTGACGGGCCTGACCAACACCAACGAACGCGTTCCCCGCTGGGAGCCGACGCCGGACCAGGTCGCCGAGGCCGACCGGCTGATCGGCCTGCTCGGCCTCAGCGAGCGGCACGGGGCGCGGTGGCCGACCCTGTCGCAGGGGGAACGGGGCCGGGCGCTCATCGCCCGCGCGCTGATGCCCAGGCCTCGGCTCCTGCTGCTCGACGAGCCCGCGACCGGCCTCGACGTCGCCGGCCGGGAACAGCTCATCGAACGACTCGACACGCTACAGCACACCCACCCGGAACTCGCGTCCGTCCTGGTCACCCACCACCTGGAGGAGCTTCCCCCCGGGACGACCCACGTCATGCTGCTGCGGGACGGTTGCTGCCTGGCGGCGGGCCCCGCCGACGAGGTCCTCACCAGCGACCAGGTCAGCAAGTGCTTCGACCATCCCATCCGCATCACCCGCACGGACGGACGGTGGAGCGTGCGGGCGAGCCGCCCGGCCAGAGGATGAGGTGGGCTGCGGTCGCGGTGGTACGCCCACCGGCGTGCGCCACCGCGACCGTAGCCTCAGGCCAGTGACTCCCCGGCCTTCTCGACGGCGGCCCGGGCCTGGTCCCAATCCCCGTCGAAGTGGTCCGCCAGAGCGTGGAGCCACCGCTCGACGCCGAAGCCGACACAGCTGGTGGAGACCGGGCCGCCGTCGGCCAGCGCGATGGAGCACCGTTCACCGAAGAACTTGTGGTGGGTGTTGACGGAGGCGATCGCCAGGCCCTGATAGACGTACTCGTGCTTGACCGGCACGAGCTGCTGGAAGGTGACGCGGTGGTCGGACTGGTCGTAGAAGGGGTCGGCGGCCGCGCGGCGGTGCAGGGGCAGACCGATCTCACCGGCCAGCGTGGTCAGGAACCGCGCCGAATGATCGAGGTGGGCCGCAGCCTGTTCGGGGGTGCCCAGGGCCACGACCTCGCGCATCCGGAACGCCCTGAGGCGGCGGAGCCCGTCGAAGTGGTCCTCGTTGCGGAAGCACTGTCCCAGCAGGGTCACCAGCCTTCCGTCCCCGGGCACCTGTCGGTCCCGGTAGTGGAGGTAGACGCCATAGCAGGCGCTGGACGGCAGCGCGAGCCCCGCCGCACGCAGCGAGCCGGGGTCGAACGCCCCCGAGTCGGCCTCGCGGGCGAGCCGGTCGGCCCCCGCCGCGGCGACGTCCAGGGCCGAGGAGACGAGAGCGAGGTGCGGAAAGTTCCGGTAGACGTCGAGCACGGCGAGGTCGCTGACCGGCAGCAACGGCGGAACGGTCAGCGCGACGGCGCCGGACTCCCCGGCCCACCGGGCCCAGAGGCGGTCCAGCGCCTCGGCGAGCCGGGTCGGCTCCTCGTCCAGCGCGGCGAGGCCCCCCGACACCCGGACCCCTGTCGTGACGCTCATCAGCAGCTCCTCACGTGAATTCCGCACCTGACCGGAGACCGGTCGACGGCACCGCGACGGCGGGTGGTCACCGGTCCCGCTGCGGTCCCTGACGGCAGCGGCGGGTGGTCTCGCGCGGTGGATGGCCGGCGTTCGCCCCTGAGGGGTAGGGGACCCGCTGCCTTCATGACACTCGATAAGGTAACACCTCAGAGGACCTGAGTACCTGAGTGAATCAGGAGCTCATCGAGAGATAGGAACGGACTTTTAGATGAAAAAAGGGCAACTCGGCTTCCTGACCGGCACCCATGCGGTCAACGACCTGTACCAGGGGGCGATCCCCGCGATGCTGCCGTTCCTGATGGCCGAGCGTCACTACAGCTACGCCGCCGTCTCCGGCCTGGCGTTCGCGGCGAGCGGGGTCTCCAGCCTGCTGCAACCGCTGTTCGGCATCCTCTCCGACCGCAGGCCGCGCACCTGGCTGGTGCCGACGGGGTTCGTCACCGCCGCCCTGGGGGTGGTCGCCGCCGGCCTGGCCGGGAACTACGTCGCCACCTGGCTCTGTGTCGCGCTGGCGGGGATCGGCATCGCCGCCTACCACCCGGCGGCAACGAGTCGGGCCCGCGCCGCCGGCGGCTCCTCGCAGCGGGCCATGAGCGTCTTCTCCGTCGGTGGGACGATCGGCGGCGCCGCCGCACCGTCGCTGGTCACCGTCGTGATCGGGTCGGCGGGATTCGCCGCGGGTTACCTGCTGGCGATCCCCGCCCTGACCATGGCGTTGCTCTGGGCCCTCAAGGGCCCGTGGATGCGGTGGCGGGGCCTGCGGGAGACGCCTGCGTCCGCGGCCGGCGCGTCGGCGCGGTCCGCGGCCGGCACCGCACGGGCCGACGACTGGCCGTCCTTCGGCCGCCTGGCGGCGGTCGTCATCGGATGGTCGATCCCCTTCGTCACCGTCACCTCGCTGGTGTCCCTGCACGCGCAGCGCGATCTCGGCCGGTCCGAGGCGGCGGGGGCGGTGGTGCTCACCGCCTTCACCGCCGCCGGGGCGGCGGGGACCCTGCTGGGCGGCTGGGTCGGCGACCGGTACGGCCGGATGACCTCGGTCCGCGTCGGCTACCTGGTGGCACTTCCCGCGCTGGCCGGCGTGGCCTGGGCTCCGTCGTTCCCGGTCCTGGTGCTCAGCGCCACCGTGTTCGGCGCGGCCATGTTCCTCCCGTTCGCCGCCCAGGTCACGCTCGCCCAGGACTACCTGCCCCACCGCCCCGGCACGGCGAGCGGACTGACCCTGGGGCTGGCCATGGCAGCGGGCGGCCTGTGCTCCCCCGCGTTCGGGTGGCTGGCCGACGCCAGCGGCCTGCGCGCCACCTTCTTCACCCTGCTTCTCGTGTTCACCGCCCCCGTCGTGCTGGCGCTCCGTCTCCCCGACCGCGTCCTCGACTCAGCCGAGACGCCCCGTCCGGACCCGGTAGGGGCAGCGAATATCAGCGGAGCAAATATCGGCGGCGGACAGTAGATATTGCTGCCGGTCCACGAAAGTTGGTCATCGTCCTAACATTCGGAAGCCGCCCATAGTATGAGATGGGCATTGAGAGTAATCACAGCGTTACGTACCGTCTGGTCTGGCCCGGAATTCACTTCATCCACGCCATGCGTAGCGCGGTTCCACACGGACCGGCGCTGTCGGATCCGTGTGTCGAGAAGGAGATCTTCGATGAAGACCGACAGAAAGGGAACCAGAATCCCCAGAACGGGTGGATCGCACCGCCGCGGCGTTCGGCGGGTGGTGGACAGAAGCCCTTCGTCCGGGTTGTCACCAACCATTACAGCGGGCTCGGTCCGCCACCCACCCCGGCCACGCACCCGATTCGGACGCCCCGGCGTCGACGACATCCGCCCGACCTATCCGGTCTGAACTGGGGATTCTGCGGAACCACACCGACCCAGAGCGGTCGCGCCAGACCGGGTCGGGACCGCCGGTGCCACCGCGAACCTGCGGAGACCGGGTCGGTCACCCGCGCGCCGAGAGAATGCCGTAGACCAATTCCCCTCCCGACCGCAGCGGCACGCACACATCATTCTGTTCGCCGGGCGGCCCGGCACCGGAAGTGCGGAGCGGAAACTCCGGGGATGCTCCCGGAGAAACGCCGTCCACCCACCCGGCACCCGCCGAGACGGACTTCTCCCCCACGATTCCGCTACCCAGGCACACCCCGATGGACGGGAGGGGTTTCGACTCGTTTCCACCATGGGCCCGAGGCGCCTGGCCGGATTCCCGAACCCCAGGCGCCGCACCCCCGCGCGCCGGAAAGGAATCAACAGTTGGACACGAACAACCACACGGAGGAGAAATTCTCCGTCGCGCTGGAATCCATCCAGAGTAAGCGTCGGATCGAAAGGGTTCAGGAAGCGGCGAACGCCCTGCTCGACCGCTACGCGACGCAGGAGGGCCCCGAAGAGCGGCTGAGGCTCACCTTCGAACTCGTACGCCGGAACTTCGCCCCGGACGTGGTCGCCGTCTTCGGGAGTCTGGCGCTCGGCGTCGCCGACGGGGGCCGGACCGGGACACCCGCGCCGTCCGGGGATCCACGGCAGGTGGTCTTCCACTGCGACATCCACGGCTCGCAGGGCAGGAGCGGTTCGCTCACCGCGTCCTACACCGAGCCCGGCCCGCTGGGACTGACCACCACCGAATGGCTGGCGGCGATGCGGCTGCTGGCCGGCATCACCGGGCTCGGCGTCGGCGGGCGGGCGACATGCCGACAGTGACCGGCACGTCCTCTCCGGCCGGTCTCCTCGCCCAGCCGTACTGGTACCGGCACCTGCCGGCGGGCACCGACGTCCACCACCTGGACGAGGGGCTGTTCGCGGTGACCGGCAACGCGGCCGTTCAGGAGGCGCTCGTCCACCCCTCGGTCGTGGCCGAA
>NZ_JBMDWU010000008.1:0-3858 GCF_048594385.1 Micromonospora sp.
TCCCGCCCACGGTTTTGGGGCTCACCGCCACCCCGTCCCGGGTGGGGTGCCGGGGGCGGGGGGGCCGTCGGCGCAGGGGTGCGGCGGCGGCGGCCACCCGGGGAGCGGTCAGAGACCTGCCGCGTGGGCAGCGGGGGTGCCGCCGACCACCGGAAGAACGATCTTGCTGCTCTTCAGGGCGACCTGGATGTTCGCGGCGGTGGTGTCCGCCTGGCTGGAGTACTGCGGGTAGCTGGCCACGATGATCACGCCGATCCGGTGGCCCGGCTTGAACACGTAGTCCTCGGGCAGCAGCGGGAAGGTGAAGTTGTACGACTCCCCCACCACCAGCGGCACGGCGGTGCGGATCGACTGCCGGTTCTGGGCGTCCATGATGCCCTTGGTGACCAGCTCGTAGTCGGCCGTGGCGACCCGCTTGGCGGTCTGCTTGTAGCAGCCGTCGTCGGTCGGGCTGTTCAACCCCCAGCAGTCCTCGGTGGTCAGGGTGACGATGCCCTCACCGGAGGCCCGGTGCGCCACCCGCTCGTCGGTGCCGTAGTCGACCAGGATCGCCCCGAAGTTGGTGTCGGTCTGGTCGGCCGAGGCCCGCAGCTGCACCGTCGGCGTGCCCGAGATGTGCAGGGGCGCGGTCAGCGGCGCGGACAGGAACGCCAGCCGGTTCGGCTGCACCGTGTCCGGGTTGAGGATCATGGTGTTCTGGCTCTGGGTCCGGCTGTCCTGGAACGCGCCGGTCGCCGGCTTGGCGGTCGGCACCAGCTTCAGGCCGCCGGCCCCGGTGCTGCCGGGCTGGAGGAACACCTCGGTGTCGGCCTTGCCGGGGATCGGCCAGTCGGCGTGGGTCTCCCACACGTCGGCGGCCCGCTCCAGGTCGACCCGGGGCTCGTCCATGATGCCGTTGGCGACCCCGTGCAGCCAGAAGTCGAACCACCGGTGCAGGGTGGACACCCACACCGCGCGTCGCGAGTCGAACGGGTCGACGTGTCCCTCCTGGGAGAGCCACAGCTTGCGCTGGACGTTGTTCTCCGCCAGGGCGTACCAGAACTTGCTGAAGTGGTCCGCGCGGACGTTGTCGTCGTTGAGACCGTGGTAGAGCAGCACGCTGGCGGTCATGTTGGGGACCTTCTTGACGTAGCTGCGCTCGTTCCAGAAGGCGGTGTAGTCACCGGTCTCGTCGCCGTCGGCGGCGGCCATCGCGTCGCGCACCGGCTTGCAGTACTCCCGCCGCTCCGGGTTGGTGACCGTGTTGGCCAGCGACGCCACGTAGCTGTTGCCCCGGGTGACCACCCCGTTGCTGCGTACGTAGTCGTAGTACTCGGTGGGGCCGCTGATCGGCACCACCGTGGTCAGGCCCTTGACGCCGGTCACCGCCGTCGCCATGGCCAGCGAGCCGTCGTACGACTTGCCGATCATGCCCGACTTGCCGTTGTGCCAGTCGGCGGTGACCACCTGACCGGCGGCGTTGCGCGCGGTGGCCCGGCCGTTGAGCCAGTTGATCGCCTGCTTGGCGCTGAGATTGTCCTGGTTGGCGTTGGTGGTGGGGCAGCCGGTGGAGTTGTTGGTGCCCACCATGTCCAGCAGGATCACCGCGTAGCCACGCGGCACGAAGTAGTTGTCGTAGAACAGCGGCCACTTGTCGAGCAGGCCGTCGCCGTCCAGGTCGGCCTTGCACTCGGACTCGTTGCCCCGGCAGACCGTCGAGTAGTACGGGCTGGCGTCCATGATGACCGGCACCTTGAGGCCGTTCGCGGTGGCCGCCGGTCGCATCAGGTCGAACGCGATGATGTCGCGCAGACCGTCGTTGTCGCTGTCGAAGGTGGAGTCGATGAACAGGCGCTCCCGGATGGCGTCGCCATAGCCGAACACCGGCTGGGTGACCCCGTCCTGGACCACGATCGTCGGTCCGTCCGACGCCGCCACCGCCCGTGGCGCCGCGCCCAGGGCGGCGAGCAGCACCGCGGACAGTACGGCCACCCCGGCGCGAAGGGGCGTTCCCATTGCAGCCATGCAGTCTCCTTGAGAGTCCCGAGACCCGGCACGCTATGGGCCGACCGACCGGCATCACCACCTGCACCTGTAGGAACTTTCCCCACGCCGCTCCGACGACACCGACGCGACGACGCCCGTCGTCCGGGTGCCGGCCCGGTCAGCCCCGGTAGCCCCACTGCCGCAGCGGCTTGTCCAGCACCCGCTCCACGGCGGCGAGCTGCGCGACGCCCAACTCCTCGTGGTAGGCGGCCTGCCGCCCGGCGTGGAACCGGTAGCGCCCGAAACCCTTCTCGAACGCCGGTGACCAGTCCAGGCCGAGGAAGTCGAGCATCCGGGCCACCTCGGCGCGCGGGTCGGCGAGCAGGTCCTCGTAGCGCACGTCGAGCCACTGCCCCTCCGGGTGCGCGGCGCGGGCCTCGGCGAAGGAGTCCATCAGCATCTTCCAGCCCAGCGCGGCGAGCACCGGGAACGACCTGTCGTACTCCTCCCACTCCCGGCGCAGGTCGGTCGGCAGCGGCCCGAGGAACCAGTTCTCCGGTCCGCGCCAGCCGTCCCACCAGCCCATCTGGAGCCAGGAGTTGGTCACCGCCCGGCCGTCGCGGACCACGTTGACCACCCGCAGCTCCGGGTAGCCGGCCCGCAGGAACCCGGTGCGCGGCCACCCGGTCACGTGGTGCAGCAGCAGCCGGCAGTCCTGCCGTTCGATCCGGGCGTCGAAGAAGGCCCGCAGCCGCCGCCGCAGGTACGGGGTGAGGTCGTCGGCGCTCAGGTCCCGGCACGGGCGGGAGAAGCCGGCCACCACGTGCCGGTCCAGCAGGTGGTACGCCTCCGACGGGGCGACCCGCAGCCGGCCCTTCTCCAGCAGCCGGCGGCTGTGCCGCAGCGACGTCATGCCCGCCGGGCGGGGGGCGGAACGCCGGTACAGCGGACCGTTGAACCGGCCGGCCAGGTTGAGCCGGGACAGCTTGTCGTCGACCCCGGAGACGAACCCGACCCCGGGATGCCGGGACAGCAACTCCTGCACCAGGGTCGATCCGCACCGCCCGGTGCCCACCACCACCGCCAACATCGCTCAGCCCTCCTCGTGCCCGGTCGACCCCGCCCGCCCGACGCCCACCGACCGTCCACCGGCCGCAGTCGGCCCGCCCCGCGCGGGCCGCCCCGCCCCGGCCGGTGCCGGGACGCCGCGCCGCCACGGGTAGCCGAACCGGCGCAGCCCCGGCGCGGTCAGCGCGGTGACCAGCGCGTACGACCAGCGGGACAGGTCGCGCCGCCACTGCACGTCGGCGGTGATCGGCACCGGGCCGGTCCGGTGCCGCGACGGGTTGCCGGCCACCGAGTGCGTCGGCGTCAGCCGGACCGTCGCCGGGCCGGTGAACGGACCACCGTCGGGGTCCACCCCGGCGAACGCGGCGATCCGGCGCAGCGTCGCCTCCGGGTCGGCCGTCAGGTCCTCGTAGCGCACCCGCAGGTAACCCGTCGGGGCGCGGTCGGCCCACAGTCGGGCGGTCACGGTGTTCCAGACCAGCCAGAGCAGGGCCGCCTTCCACACCGGCGGCCGGCTCATCAGCTCCGGGTCGGTGTCGCCGTCCAGGCCCCGGCGGCGACGCCAGGAGAAGGCGGTGGCCCGGGGGTCGCGCACCAGGTGCAGCACCCGCAGCTCGATGCCGGGCAGCGCGTCGAGCAACGCGCCGTACGGGGGCAGCTTCGACGAGTCGACCACCACCCGGGCCCCGGTGTGCCGGGCCACGGCCGCGTACAGGTCGGCCAGCGCCGCGTCGTCGGGGTGCTCGGGCACCGGCCGGACGCCGCGCCGGTGCCGGCGCAGCAGCGCCGGCAGGCCGCGCATCCGCAGCCGGCCGCGCAGCCCGG
>NZ_JBMDWU010000080.1:0-9394 GCF_048594385.1 Micromonospora sp.
CCCCGCCCCAGCAGCACCTCCCTGCCCGCCGCAACCCACACGTGGACCCTGCGGTACCCCGCCCGCGGGGCACCCCCGGGGGGCCCCCGCCACCACCCTCCACCCCGTCCGGGAGAGTGACATGCGCAGACTCCTTCGATCCGTCCTCGGCGCGGTGACCGCCGCCGCCGCGGTGCTTGCCGTCCCGACGCCGGCCGGTGCGGCCGACGCCCCGTACGACGTGCTGGTGTTCTCCAAGACCGCCGGGTTCCGGCACGATTCGATAGCCGTCGGTATCCAGGCGATCCGGGAACTCGGCACCGCGAACGGTTTCACCGTGACCGCGACCGAGGACGCGTCCCGGTTCACCACCGCGAACCTGGCCCAGTACGAGGCGGTGGTCTTCCTCAACACCACAGGCGACGTCCTGGACGCCGCACAGCAGTCCGCCTTCGAGTCGTACGTCAACGGCGGTGGCGGGTACGTCGGCGTCCACGCCGCCGCCGACACCGAGTACGGCTGGTCGTACTACGGCAGCCTGGTGGGGGGCTACTTCGCCTCGCACCCGGCCATCCAGCAGGCGAGCGTCCGCGTCGAGAACCGGGCGCACCCGGCGACCGGGCACCTGCCGCAGACCTGGACCCGCACCGACGAGTGGTACAACTACCAGACCAATCCGCGCTCGGGTGCCCGGGTCCTCGCCACCCTGGACGAGTCGTCGTACTCGGGTGGGTCGATGGGCGGTGACCATCCGATCTCCTGGTGCAAGACGGTCAACTCCGGCCGGTCGTTCTACACCGGCCTGGGGCACACCCAGGGGTCGTACACGGAGGCGGCGTTCCGCGGCCACCTGCTCGGCGGCATCCGGTACGCGGCCGGCCGGGCGAAGGCCGACTGCCGCCCGGAAACCGGCTACGTCACCCTCTACAACGGGTCCACCACCGGCTGGTCGCAGGCCGGGCCGGGCAGCTTCGGCAACGCCGACGCCACCCTCACCTCCGTCGGCGGCATGGGTCTGTACTGGTACAGCGCCAGGCAGTTCACCAACTACTCGCTGAAGCTGGACTGGCGGATGGCCGGCGACGACAACTCGGGCGTCTTCATCGGCTTCCCGCCGTCGACCGACCCCTGGTCGGCGGTGGACAACGGGTACGAGATCCAGATCGACGCCACCGACGCCACCGACCGCACCACCGGCGCGGTCTACACCTTCCAGTCCGCCGATCTGGCCGCCCGGGACGCGGCCCTGAACCCGCCGGGAGAGTGGAACACCTACGAGTTGCTGGTCGAGGGGGAACGGCTCCAGGTCCTCCTCAACGGTCGGAAGATCAACGACTTCACCAACACCGACCCGGCCCGCTCCCTCGCCGGCCACGTCGGGCTCCAGAACCACGGTACGGGCGACGACGTGTCGTTCCGCAACGTCCGGATCAAGGAGCTGGGCGGCACCCCGGGCGGTTCCACCACCGTGCAGGCCGAGGCGTTCGGCTCGGCCAACGGGGTCAGCGCGTTCACCAAGGCCGGGGCCAACGGCGGGCAGACCCTCGGCTACGTCGACCCGGGTGACTGGGCCGCGTACCCGGGTCTCGACCTGACCGGGGTCACCTCGCTGCGGGCCCGGGTGGTCTCCGGTGGGGCGGGCGGCACCATCGGCATCAGGACCGGCTCGGCCACCGGCCCGCTGCTCGGCCAGGTGGCGGTGCCCAACACCGGAGGCTGGACCACGTACGCCGACGTCGGCACCACCCTAGCCGGGGTGCCCACCGGTACGCAGACCGTGTACCTGACCTTCACCGGCTCCGGGACCGGTCTGTTCGACGTGGACGACTTCACCCTGGTCCGGGGCGGCGGAACCCCCGGCGCCCCGGGGACCGGGCCGATCGTCGGGCTCGGCGGCAAGTGCCTCGACGTCCGCAACGCGGCGACCGCCGACGGCACGCAGATCCAGATCTGGACCTGCAACGGCAGTGCCGCACAGACCTGGACGGTCACCCCGAACAGCACCGTCAAGGCGCTGGGCAAGTGCCTGGACGTCTCCGGTGGTGGCTCCGCCGACGGCACGAAGATCCAACTCTGGACCTGCAACGGCAGCGGTGCCCAGAACTGGTCCGCGCAGGCCGACGGCACCCTGCGCAACCCCAAGTCCGGCAAGTGCCTGGACGTGTCCAACAACAGCGCCACCGACGGCCAGGCCGTCCACCTGTGGACCTGTCTGGCCGCCGCCAACCAGAAGTGGACCCTGCCGTGACCCGGTAGGCGGCCACCCGTGTCCCCGCTGCCGGTCCGGCAGCGGGGGCACGTCGGGTCTTCGGCCTGACGGCGGCGGATGGCCGTCCGCCGTCGTCAGGCGGGTGTCAGCCGACGGTGACGTCGCCCGTCGACGCCGGTGCGGTCACCGGCGTGCCGGGTGCGGTCCGTCGTGGGCCCCGGGCCAGGACGTACCCGAGCAGGACCGCCATCACGGCGGTGCCCACCCACATGGCCTGCTGCCAGCCGTCCACGAAGGACTCCTGGGCGGCACGGACCAGCGCGGGTGCCTGGGCACCGGCGGTGTCGGAGGCGGCGATGGCGGTGGCGATGCCCTCGCGGGCGGCGTCGGCGGTGTCGGCGGGGACCGTGTCGAGGTGGGTGTCGACGGCACTGCGGTAGCCGGCGGTCAGGACCGCGCCGAGCAGCGCGACGCCGAGCGCGGTGCCGAACTCCCGGGTGACGTCGTTGAGGGCGGACGCGACACCCTGGCGGTCGCGGGGCAGGGCGGAGGTGATGGCCTCGGTGGAGGGGGTCTGGGTGAGGCCCATGCCGAGTCCCATGGCGAGCATGCCGGGCAGGATCGCCAGGTAGCCGCCGTCGACGGAGACGAGGGTGGCCATCAGGGCCAGACCCGCGCCGCCGAGCACGATGCCGGTGGCCATGGTGGCGCGGGCCCGGCCCGGGCGGCCACCCGTGGGGCGAGGCCGGAGGACAGCATCATCGTCGCCGCCATGGGCATGAGCGCGACGGTGGCGCGCAGGCCGGACCAGCCGAGGACGGCCTGGAAGTAGGGGAACAGGACGACGAAGATTCCCGCCTGGACGCCGAAGAGCGCCAGCAGCGCCAGCGAGCCGCTGGCGAGGCGTCGGTCGCCGAACAGTCGGACGTCGAGCAGGGGTGCCGGCCGGCGTAGTTCCCACACCACGAAGCCGATCGCGGCGACGACACCGACGAGCAGGCTCGCCGTGGTCAGCGGCGCGGTCCAGCCGTGGAGCGGGCCCTCGTGCAGGACGTAGATGAGGGCGGTCACGGCGACCACGGACGTCAGCGACCCGACGACGTCGAAGCGGTGCCGCGTCTGCTCGCGGGAGTTCGGAACGGCCCGTAGGGCCGTGACGGCGGCGGCGACGACGAGGACGACCGGCAGCAGGAACAGCCACCGCCAGTTCGCCCAGTCGACGAGCACCGCGGACAGGTACATGCCGAGGATGCCGCCGCCACCGGCGACGCCGGTCCAGATGCCGATGGCCTTGGAGCGTTCCCCGTCGGGGAAGGTGGAGGTGATGACGGCCAGCGTGACCGGCATGATCATCGCGGCGCCGACGCCGGCGAACAGCCGGGCGGCGATCATCATCGCGGCGGAGGTGGCCAGGCCGGCCGCCGCGCTGGCGATGCCGAACAGGGCCAGGCCGGCGAGCAGGATCGGCTTGCGGCCCACCCGGTCGCCGAGGGCTCCGAGCGGGAGCAGCAGCGCGGCCAGGCTGAGGGTGTAGATGTTGATCATCCACAGGACGGTGCTCTGCGACGCGTCGAACTCGACGGCGACCTGCGGCTGGGCGACGTTGAGCCCGGAGACGGAGGCGATGACCGCCATCAGGGCGATACACACCGCGATCAGGATGGCGCGGCGTCGGCGCGGGTCGTGGACCGTCGCGTCGGGGCCGTTCATGTGGGACAGGCTGTCGGGCGAGGACATGCGCGGGTTTCCTTTCGAGGGCGCGGTTCGGTACGGCGCCGGGGGTGGACCTCGGTCCCGGCGTCGCGGCGAGGGTGGGGTCAGGGGCGGCGGGTGGCGCGTACGACGACGTCGTGCAGGGCGACGGTGCGTCCGCCGGGCCCGGGGATGCCCCGGTGGTGTTCCTGGGCGGTGTGGATCCCCCACTCGGCCACGTCAAGGCCGGCGGTGATGTCGGCGAGGGTGACCGTCGCCTCGGCGGGGTGGTGGTGCCCGTGGCCGCCGGGGTGCGGCGTGTGCCCGTGGCCGACGATCAGCAGGGTGCCGCCGGTCGCCACCCACCCGCCGATGCGCCGGTAGAACGCGAGGTGCGGCATCGCGGGGTGCGCGTAGTGGGTGGTGACCAGGTCGAAGCGGACGCCCGGCTCCCAGCCGGTCAGGTCCGCCTCCACCCACCGGATCGGCGTTCCGGTCAGTCCGGCGGCGCTCGCGCGGTCGGCGGCGCGGGTCAGGGCCTCGGCGGCGATGTCGACGGCGGTGACCCGCCAGCCACGGGTGGCCAGCCAGATCGCCTCCGCGCCGGCACCGCACCCGGCGTCCAGCGCGGTGCCCGGTGCCAGGCGGGCGGTCTCCCGGGCGAGGTACGGGTTCGGCGGGTTGCCCGCCATGGAGCCGGCCCGGTGCCCGGCCGTGGGCTGCCAGTGCCGTTGCCAGTAGTCCTGGTCGAAGCGGTGCGTCATCGGGCAGCCTCCGCGACCGTGACGATCTCCTTCGGTTCGGTCATCCGACCTGTCCTTTCCCGTCGTCGCCAGTCATGAGGCGATCCTGCGACCACCGGGGAGAACCCGCAAAGATTCTTGCCGAATGGCAAAATGGCCTGGTGGACGAGAACCTGAACCGCACCCTCGACGCGGTCGGACCCCGGCTCAAGCAGCTACGGCTGCGCCGCAACATCACCCTCACCGACCTCGCCGAAGAGACCGGCATCTCCGCCAGCACCCTGTCCCGGCTCGAAGCGGGCCTACGACGCCCCACCCTCGAACAGTTGCTCCCGCTCGCCCGCGCCCACAGCGTCACCATCGACGAACTCGTGGACGCACCGCTGACCGGTGACCCCCGGATCAACCTGCGACCCATCGCCGCCGCCGACGGCGTGACCATCCTGCCGCTGACCCGCCGACCCGGTGGCATCCAGGCCTACAAGTTCGTCCTGCCGGCGGGCGACGACGACCGCGTGCCCGACCTGCGCACCCACGAGGGGTACGACTGGGTCTACGTCCTCAACGGCACCCTGCGCCTGGTCCTCGGCGACGACGACCTCACCCTGCAGCCCGGGGAGGCCGCCGAGTTCGACACCCGCACCCCGCACTGGTTCGGCGCGACCAGCTCCGGGCCGGTCGAGTTCCTCAGCCTCGTCGGCAGACAG
The DNA here is from genome assembly GCF_048594385.1 of Micromonospora sp. Taxonomy (NCBI): domain Bacteria; kingdom Bacillati; phylum Actinomycetota; class Actinomycetes; order Micromonosporales; family Micromonosporaceae; genus Micromonospora; species Micromonospora sp. Next base: position 5,331 of record NZ_JBMDWU010000080.1, read on the forward strand.
GGCGAACGCGCCCACGTACGCGCCGCACCACGACCGGGCACCACCGCGTGAGCAGGCTTGTCCCCCGCGAGAGCTACCCGCAGGTGTCCACCGCACGGTGACGATTCCCGGCCCGCCGATCCCTAGCGTTCCAGGTGGCCCGCGGCACTTCGGCCGCCCACCTCGCAAAGGAACCCGTCATGCGTGTGTTGAAACAGGTCCTCGCCGTCGCGGCAGCCGCTCTCGTCGGCAGCCGGGCCGTCGCGGCGGTGCAGGACAACCCCTGGCTCACCCTGCTCCTCGGCACGGCGACCGCGGTGGCCACGCTCCTCGCGTACCGGTGGGTGGTGCGTCGTACCGAGGGACGGGAGGTCACGGAGCTGGCCCGGTGCGGTGCCGGCACCCGGATCGTCCGGGGCGCGGTCATCGGGTTCGTCATGTTCGCCGCCGTCGTCGTCACCATCGCCCTGCTGGGTGGCTACCACGTGCACGGCATGGGTTCGGTGACCGGCATGGTGGGCCTGTTCGGGTTCATGGCGGCCGCCGCCGTGACCGAGGAGTTGCTCTTCCGGGGCCTGCTGTTCCGCCTCGTCGAGGAACGCCTCGGGACCTGGCTGTCGCTGCTGCTGACCGGGGTGCTGTTCGGCCTGGTCCACCTGGCCAACCCCGACGCGAGCGTGTGGGGCGCGACCGCCGTCACCATCGAGGCGGGCTTCATGCTCGCCGCCTGCTACGCCGCCACCCGCACCCTGTGGGTGCCGATCGGGCTGCACTTCGGGTGGAACTTCGCCGCCGCGGGGATCTTCAGCGTCGTGGTCTCCGGCAACGGCGAGTCGCAGGGACTGCTGGACGCCACCATGTCGGGCCCGATGCTGCTCAGCGGTGGCGACTTCGGCCCGGAGGCCAGCCTGTTCACGGTGCTGGCGGGGCTGGCACTGACCGTGGTGTTCCTGGCGCTGGCCCACCGCCGGGGTCGCATCGTCCCGCGTCGCCGGCCGGCCGACGTGCCGGCGGCAGACGTTACCGTCTCCTGATGGTCGACCTGCGGACGCTTGCGGACAGGTGGCGGCGCTGGCCCGTCACGGTCCGGGATCTCCCGCTGGCGCTGCTGCTCGCCCTCGCCTGCGCGCCGATCCCGGTGTTGCAGGACCGCAGCACGCAACTCGGTGACCTGCCCGGCCGTCCGTTCGACGCGTTGGCCGTGGTGGCGATCGCCCTGGAGTGCCTCCCGCTGGCCGTCCGCCGGCGGTGGCCCGGGATCTGTCTCGCCCTGGTGTCCCTCGGCTTCGCCGTCGACCAGGTACGCGCCTACCACACGGTCGCGGGCACCGCGCTGGCCGTCGCGTTGCTCAGCGCCGGCGTCCACCTGGAACGTCGCCGGCGCGCCACCCTGGTCGTGGGCTCCGCCGCGTACGTCGCCCTGGCGGTCACCCTGCACCGGCAGGGGTCGACGGAGGGTGTGGGTGGTTTCCTCACCTTCTACCTGGCGTTGACCCTCGCCTGGGGCGTCGGGGCCTGGCTGCGGCAGAGCCGGGCCGCCGAGGCCGAACGCCGCCAGCGGGCCGCCGAGGCCGCCCGCGCCACCGAACGCGCCCGCATCGCCGGTGAACTGCACGACATCGTGACCCACCACGTGACGGCGATGGTCGTGCAGGCCGAGGCGGCACGCTACCTGACGACCGTCCCGGACCGCCTCGACACCACCCTCACCGCCATCACCGACACCGGCCGGAGGGCCATCGCCGACCTGCGGATCCTGCTCGACCTGCTCGACCCCGACCACCACGCCGACCCGCGCGTGCCGTCCGTCGGGGAGCTGCCCGCACTGGTCGAGCAGACCCGGCGGGCCGGGCAGCCGGTGGAGTTCACCCAGGACGGCAGCCCGGCGGAGACCACCGGCGGCGCGGAGGCCGCCGCCTACCGGGTCGTGCAGGAGGCGCTGACGAACGCCCTGAAGTACGCCCACGGCAGCCGTACCGCCGTGCACGTCCACCATGGGAAGAGGGAGATCACGGTGGAGATCAGCACCGCCGGCCCGGGTACGCGCCCCGCCGGCCCGGGTGGGAGCGGGCGCGGCCTGGCCGGGCTGCGTGACCGCGTCACCGTGCTCGGCGGCGAGTTCAGCGCGCAACGCCGGGAGGACGACGGCTTCGTCGTCCGGGCCCGCATCCCCACCGGTGACGCGTCATGACCGCGCCGATCCGGGTGCTGGTCTGCGACGACCAGGCGCTGATCCGTACCGGCTTCGCGACGATCATCGGCGCTCAACCCGACCTGGAGGTGGTGGGCGAGTGCGGGAACGGGCGCGAGGCGGTCGATCTCGCCGGGCGGCTGCGTCCGGACGTGGTGGTGATGGACGTGCGGATGCCGGTCCTCGACGGCATCGCGGCGACCCGCCTGCTGGCCGGCAGTGGGGTGACCCACCCGGTCAGGGTGCTCGTGGTGACGACGTTCAACCTCGACGAGTACGTCTACCAGGCGCTGCGCGCCGGGGCGAGCGGCTTCCTGCTCAAGGACGCCCCACCGGCGCAGCTGCTGCACGGCATCCGCACCGTCGCCAGCGGGGCCGCGCTGCTGGCACCGGAGGTGACCCGGCAACTCGTCGGCCGGTTCGCGGCCCGCATCCGTCCCGCCGGGGGCACCCCGGACGACACGGGCCTGACGCCGCGCGAGTTGGAGGTGCTGCGCCTGATCGCCGACGGCCTGTCCAACAGCGAGATAGCGGCCCGGCTGGTGATCAGTCAGGAGACCGTCAAGACGTACGTCTCACGCATCCTCACCAAGCTGGACCTGCGCGACCGTGTGCAGGCGGTGGTGTACGCGTACCGGACCGGGCTGGTGACCTGAACGCCCCGGCACCGTCACGTGCACAGGGGGTGACACGGGCCATGGAAATGGTTACTCTTGTATCAGTATTTCGATACAAGGAGGGGTCATGACCACTGGTGGCCGGTATCGAATGGTCGGGATGGCCGTCGGTGTGGGGACCGCCTTCGCACTGACCCGCACCTACCTGTTTGATCTGGCTCCGATCGCCCTGGTCCTGGCGACCCTCCTCGGCGCTCTCGCCAGCGAAGCCGTCACACCACGACCGGGCCGGGGCCGTGGCACCGCCAGCCTGGTTCCCCGACGCGTCCGGGATTACGCGCCGAGACGGGAAGTCGTCGTGGTCGCGCTGCTCGGGGTCGGCATCATGCTCTTCGCCGGCTTCCCCACCCCCGAACGACCTGACCACGAAGTCAAGTACTTCGGCACCGCGGCACCGGTCAGCCTCACGAGCACACTGATCACCCTTGGTGTCACCGCCGCCCTGACCCTCGTCATCGTATGGCTGATCGTCCGTGCTCCCCAGGCGGGAGCCGACGAGGCGGATGCGGCAGCGGACAACACCTGGCGTCACGCCGCCATCCGCCGCACGGTCTACACCTGCACGGCGGTGTTCGCCATCGTGTTCACCACCCTCGCCTTCTGGTACGCCGATCGCCAGTGGGATTGGCGCGCTGGTGGCTCACCTGCCTGGGGTCTCGCCCTCAGCCTCCTCGCCGGGCTCGGCCTGATCATCTTCGGCGGCTATGCGGGTGCCCTGGTGATGGCCCCGCACCGGCTCCCCGGCGCCGTGACCGGTGCCGCCAGCCACATCGGTGCCGACGGGGTAGCCGGATGACGAGCGGCCCCGCCATCCGGATCAACCCGTCCTCGGCTGTTCCCCCGTTCGAACAGGTCCGTCAGCAGATCGCCGAGCTGATCCGGTGGGGGGTGCTCGCGGAAGGGCAGCGACTCCCGACGGTCAGGCAACTCGCCGCCGATCTGGGGCTGGCCAACGGAACCGTGGCTCGCGCATACCAGGAGCTGGAGGCGGCCGGCCTGGTCGTCACCAGACGGGCGGCCGGCACCCGGGTGGCTTCCGCAGCCGTCCTACAGCCAGACGCCCGTCTCGAAGCCCTGACCCTGCGGGCCCGTGAGTTCGTCACCGCCGGTCGTCTCCTCGGTGCCGGTGATGACGAACTCACCGACGCCCACGCAGCCGCGCTGAAAGCAACGCCATCAGCCGGAGCGGGGCCCTGAGATCGACAGCGTCCTGCCGC
>NZ_JBMDWU010000081.1:0-8626 GCF_048594385.1 Micromonospora sp.
GGCCTTCGGGCCCGCCCCGTTCGTCACCTGTGTCCCGGGCCCGCACCACCGGCGGGCCGGGTCGGCCGTCGCGCACCCCGGGCCCCGGTCGCCGTGAGCACAGCCACGTTTATGAACGGTGACGCGACAGTTAAATTCGTACGGGGTTCGCCGCACATACGAGAATCGGCGGGACAAACCACGCCTGCCTGACAATTGTTTCGTCACGCCGGGTCACCGACCACGCATAGCCGACTGAGCTGCCAAAACGGCCGTTCACCGGCCGTCAGATCGCGCAGCGCGACCGGGCTATTGACCATGCGCGATGGGTCGCATATTGTTCGCGGTGCAAGTTCCACCGGACGCGATAAACACCGCCACAATCAGAAGCCAGCCGTCGGCAATCGACGCAGCCTTTCCGCTGCCCGCCGTGTCGGGTCAACCGCGCACGCATTCCACCCGACCAGCAAGGAATCCCCGTGGAAATGCTCACCCCTTCCGGGCGCACCCTGGCCCTTTTCGACGGAATAGGTGGTCACCAGGGAAATCTGCTCCCCACCCTCGGGGCGTTGCACGCGCAGCCGGAGAACGCGCTCTTCTTCGACCGCATGTTCCGGACCCTCGACGACCTGCGGGAGCATCTCGGCCCCGTACCCGAGCCGGTCGTCCCCACCGGGAGCCGACTGCGCCGGTGGTTGACCGACCCCGCCACCGCGCCGCCGACCGGCACCGACGACTCGGTCGTCGCCGGCATCTGCGTCCACCTGATCCAGCTGTGCGACCTGCAACCCCGGCGGGCCGTCCCGGACACCGTCACCGCCGCCATCGGGCACAGCATCGGGCTCCAGGCGGCCATCGTCGCCGGCCTGCGGCCGAAGCGCACGGACGCCTTCCTCGCCCTGGCCGAGACCTCACTCAGGCTGGTCGCGCTGAGCCTCGTCCGGGGGCACCAGGCCACCACCGACCGTCCCGTCCCCACCGAGCTGACCGTGCGGTACGCCACCGGCGGCGGCCAGCGCCAGCGCCCCAGCCCGATGGCGCTGGTCGACGGCCCCTCCCGGGCGGATCTCGCCGCCCTGGTCGACTGCTACCGGCGGGACACCCGACGGTCGGTCACGGTCGGCCTGGTCAACACCCCCACCACCGGCGTGCTCAGCGGGCACACCGAGGACCTGCTGCACTTCTACGCCCACCACGAGGCGATGTTCCGCGGCGGCGCGACGACCTGGACGTTCCTCACCAACACCCTGCCGTTCCACAGCCCGCACCTGGCCGCCGCCGCCGACGAGGTACGCCGGGACCGGACCTTCGTCGGCCCCCTGCCCGCCGCCGGTGAGCTGCGGATACCGGTCTACGCGGCGGACGCCCCCCGGACCCTGCCGCCCGACGCCGACCTGCTCGACGAGTTCGTCGAGCAGGTGCTGGTCCGCCCGGTCGACTGGGCGACCGCCAGCGTCCACGCCGTCACCGACGCCGGCATCACCACCGTGCTGGACTGCGGCCCCGGCCCCGCCGCCCGCCGGTTCACCCGGGAGTGCCTCGGCGGCCGGACGCTGCGCTTCGAGTCGATCCGACGAGCCTCCCGGCGACCGTGAAAGGACACCACGTGCACTGTCTACTCTTCCCGGGCCAGGGGGTGCAGCGCCGCGGCATGGGCGCCGACCTGTTCGGCCTGTTCCCCGAGGCCACCGCCAGGGCCGACGAGATCCTCGGCTGGTCCATCGAGGAGCTGTGCACCCGGGACCCGCACCGACGCCTGCGCGACACCCGCTACGCCCAGCCCGCGGTGTTCTTCGTCAACGCCCTGCTGGCACAGCAGGTGATCGCCGAACGCCCCGGGCACTACCGGTACTTCGCCGGCCACAGCCTCGGTGAGTACAACGCGCTGGTCGCCGCCGGGGTGCTCGACCTCGACGTCGCCCTGCGGCTGGTCGACCGGCGGGCCGAGCTGATGTCCCAGGTCACCGGCGGGGGCATGTCGGCGGTGCAGGGCCTGCCGGTGTCGTTCGTCAGGCGGGCGTTGACCGAGACCGGCCTGCCCCGGGTGTTCGTGGCGAACCTCAACGCCGACACCCAGAGCACGATCGCCGGGGACCGCGCCGAACTGGCCGTCGCGGCCAAGGCGATCGGCGCGCTGCCCGGGGCCCGGGTCGTCCCGCTCAACGTCAGCGGCCCCTTCCACACCCCGCTGATGGCGGCGGCGGAGCAGCGGTTCCGGGCCGTCCTGGACGGCTGCGAATTCGCCGCCGGGCACACCCCCGTGGTCTCCGGCGTGACCGGGGACGTCTTCGACACCGACCGCGCCGCCGAACTGCTCGCCCGGCAACTGTCCACCCCGGTGGAGTGGGTCCGGGCGGTCACCACCCTGCGCGCGGCAGGTGTCACCGGGTTCGACGAGGTCAACGGCAAGACCCTCAGCGCATTTCTCACCCGCATCGCGGAGAGGTGATTCACCGTATGGACACGGATATCGCGGTCGTCGGCCTGTCGGTCGAGGTTCCCGGGGCCGACGACCTCGACACCTTCTGGCAGATCATCAGTTCCGGGGCGAGCCTCACCCGACCATTTCCCACGAACCGTCAGGAAAAGCTCGCCGAATACATCAGGTATCTCCGGGCGACGAGCATCGAACCGGTGAACGAGCCCGACGTCGAATACCACAACGGCTGTTTCCTCGACGAGGTCGACACCTTCGACCACACCGTTTTCGGAATGAATCCCCGGCAGGCCACGCTGACCGACCCGCACCACCGGATGGTCATGCGCGCCATGTTCCTCGCCTTCGAGGACGCCGGTTACGGTTTCGACCGGCTCCGGGGCAGCCGGACGGGGGTGTTCGTCGGTTTCGCGGTCAACCCCGGCTCGACCTATCTGGACTACATCTGCCGCGTCGACCCGAACAACGGCCAGCAGGCCATCACCGGCAACATCCCGGCGATGCTGGCCAACCGGCTGTCGCACCTGCTGGACCTGCGCGGCCCGAGCCTGGTGGTGGACACCGCCTGCTCGGCCACCCTGGTCGCGGTGCACCAGGCCAAGAACGCGCTGCTCGCCGGGGACTGCGAGATGGCGGTGGTCGGCGGCGCCCGGATCGTCTTCTCCCCCGTCAAGCACCCGCACTCCAACATCGGTATCGAGTCCTCCGACGGGGTCACCCGCACCTTCGACGAGGCCGCCGACGGCACCGGCTTCGGTGAGGGGTCGGGAGCGGTCGTCCTCAAGCGGATGTCGCAGGCGGTCGCGGACGGCGACCGGATCTACGCCGTGATCAAGGGCAGCGCGGTCAACCACGACGGCAACACCGAGGGCATCACCAACCCCGACTCCGACTCGCAGGCCGACCTGCTGGACGCCGCCTGGCGCAACGCGGGCGTGCACCCCCGGACCCTCGGCTACCTGGAGGCCCACGGCACCGCCACCCGGGTCGGTGACCCGATCGAGCACGAGGGGATGAAACGCGCCTTCGCCCGGTACACCACCGACCGGGGGTTCTGCGCGGTCGGCACCGTCAAGGCCAACGTGGGGCACCTGTTCGAGGGCTCCGGCGTCATCGGCCTGATCAAGGCCATCGCGGTGCTGCGCAACCGGATGATCCCACCGCAGGCCAACTTCAAGAACCCCAACCCGAAGCTCGACTTCGCCGCCGGGCCGCTGTACGTCTCCACCAGCCTGCGACCGTGGGAGTCCCCCGACGACGGCCCACGGCGCTGCGGGGTCAGCGCCTTCGGCCTCGGCGGCACCAACGCCCACGTGGTGCTGGAGGAGCACGTCGCGGCGGCACCGGCGGCCCCCGCCGGCCCGGGGCCGTTCCTGTTCACCCTCAGCGCGGCCACCCTGAAGTCCCTGGTCCGCCTCGGTGAGCGGTACGTGCGGTTCATCGACGCCGCCGGCCTCGACGGGGTCGACATCGCCGACGTCTGCCACACCAGCCAGGTCTCCCGCAGCGGGCACCGGCACCGGGCCGCGTTCGTCGTCCACGACGTGGCCGACCTGCGCGGGCAACTGGTCGCCTCGCTGGCCGACGGGGCGTCGCCGCCGCCGGACGGCCCGTTGGGCGACGAGGCCCGCCGCTACCTGGCCGGCGCGCCGGTGGACTGGCGGCGGCTCTCCGACGGCCGCCGCCGGATCGTCCGCCTTCCCGGGTACGCCTTCGACACCACCCCCGCGTGGGTGCAGTTCCCCGACACCTGGCGGGCGCAACTGTCGCTGGGCACCGTCGACGAGGACCACCCGGTCACCCACGACGTGGTGTTCGCCCCCGCCGCCGACCCGACGCCGGCCGCACCCGGGGCGCGGGTGCTGGCCCTGGTCGACCCGGACACCGACGCCGGACGGCTGCTCGCCGCCACCGGACTGGACGACCTGCGGGTGCTGCGGCTCGGCGAGCCGGTACGCCCCGGCGGCACGCCCTTCGACGCCCGGTCGGCGGACTCCTTCGCCGAGATCGCCCAGCTGGTCGAGGACGACGGCATCACCCACCTGGTGCACGCGCTCGGCTTCGACGCCACCCCCGCCGCCGACCTCGCCGGGCTCGACCTGCGGACCGGCAAGAACCTGCACAGCCTGTTCCACCTGACCAAGGCGTTGATGGCGGCCGGCGTCAAGCTGGAACTGACGGTGCTCACCCGACGCGCGGTCTGCGCCCACGACGCGGAACCCGACGTGGTGGTCGAGAACGGCGCGCTGGTCGGCTTCGGGAAGGTCATCGGCCGGGAGTACCCGTACCTCGGGGTCACCCACCTCGACGTCGACCCGGACGTGTCGCCCGACGCGGTCCGGGCGGAGATCCTCTCCCCCGAACGCGGGGTGTTCCTGTGGCGCGACGGCCGACGCCTACACGAGGTCTTCGTCGAGGTGCCGCAGGTCGACACCGACGGCCCGCAGAGCTACCTGCGGCCGGGCGGCACCTATCTGGTCACGGGCGGCACCGGCGCGCTCGGCCTGGCCGTCGCCCACGCGTTCGCCACCCGGCAGCCCGACGTGACCCTGGTGCTGCTCAGCCGGTCCGGCCTGCCGCCGCGCGGGCAGTGGCCGGGCCTGCTGGCCGCGCCGGCCGGCGACGCCCGCGCCGGGCGGGTACGCGCGGTGCGGGAGTTGGAGGAACTCGGCGCGCGGGTGCGGGTGGTGGCCGCCGACGCCGGTGACCCGGAGGCGCTGGCCGCCGCGGTGGCCGACGTCCGGGGCGAGTACGGCCGCATCGACGGCATCGTGCACGCGGCCGGCCTGCCCGGTGGCAGCACCGTGATGTTCCGGGAACTGGCCGACTTCGACGCGGTGGTCCGGGCGAAGCTGCACGCCGCGTTCCTGCTCGACCAGCTCACCCGGGCCGACCGGCCGGACTTCGTCGTGCACTTCTCGTCGGTGGCGTCGGTGTTCCCCGCACCCGGCCAGGCCGACTACGCGGCGGCCAACTACTACCTGGACAACGTGGCCCGCAGCCGGGCCGGCGGGTCGACCCACGTGATCGCCCTGGACTGGGTCGCGTGGAAGGAGATCGGCATGGCCGTCGACCACGGCACCAGCGGCGACACCATGTTCCGGGCCCTGCCCACCCGGGTCGCGCTGGACGTCCTCGACGCGGGCCTGCGCTCCGGCCGGTCCCGGCTGTTCGCCGGGGAGCTGCACTACCGGGGGGAGCTGATCCACCTGCTGCGCTCCTACGACGTGCGGCTCTCCGCCGAGATCGACGCGAAGGTCGACAAGGAGATGCAGGCGTTGGAGCAGCGGCTGCGGCAGGCCGCCGACAGGATCCGGGCCACCGTCGACGCGGTCGACGTCGAGCTGGAGGGCCGGCCGGACGGCGGATACACCGACGTCGAACGGTCCGTGGCGCAGTGCCTCGCCCTCGCCTTCGGCTATCCGACGCTCGACGTGGAGGCGGACTTCTTCGACCTGGGCGGCGACTCCATCATGGCCGCCTCGGTGGCCAACTCCATCGCCGTGCGGCACGGCGTGCAGTACGACGTCGCGGACCTGCTCGCCGACCGGACCGTCGCCGAGATCGCCTACCACGTCGAGGACCTGGTCGCGTTCGCCGACGCCGCCGCCTGACGACACCGATCGGAGGGTGGCATGTCGGACATGACTACGGGGCCGGCGCTGCGGCGCATCGTCGGCTTCGCCCTGCCGCTGACCGCGGCGAACCTGCTGCAACAGGGTTACCTGCTGGTCGACAGCGTCGTCGTCGGCCGTTACGTCGGGGTCGAGGGGCTGGCCGTGGTGGGTGCCTGCGGGCCCCTGTTCTATCTGCTCAACGCCATGTTCATCGGGCTGGGCACGGCGTTCACCATCCGGTTGGCCCACCTGACCGGCGGCCAGCAGGTCGACCGTCGCCGCGACGTGGTCGCCGCCCTCACCCTCCTCACGGTCGTCTGGGCCGCCGGCTGTGTCGTCCTGGCGACGCTGCTGGTCGATCCGGCGCTGGCGGTGATGGGCATCGACGGGCGGCTCGCCGCCGACTCGGCCCGGTTCTTCGGCACCCTGGCGCTCGGCTTCCCCGGGATCTTCGGCAGCGCCGCGGTCAGCGCCTACTTCCGTGGGCTGGGTGACTCCCGCTCGGCGATGTGGGTGCAGGGCGTCGGCAGCATCGCCAACGTCGTCCTGGTGCTGCTCTTCGTCGCCGTCCTCGACGGGGGTGTGGTCGGCGCGGCGTTGGCCACCGCGGTGGCCAGCACGGTGGCCCTGGTGGTCGGGCTGGTCTGGGCGGCGCGCACCCACCCGGTGCGGCGCGGCGGGCCGCGGCCGGCGATCCGCCGGGAACTCGTCGACGCCGCCCGGCTGGGTCTGCCCCTGGCCAGCCAGCACATCGTGCTCGCCCTCGGGATCATGGTGCTGGTCGGGATCATCCAGTCCTACGGGGAGGTGGTCCTCGCCGCGTTCACGATCGTCTCCCGGATCGAGTTGTTCACCGGCATCCTGTTCCTCGACTTCTCCGGGGCGGTGACCGCCTTCGCCGCCCAGAACCTCGGCGCGGGCGACCTGGCCCGGGCCCGCGCGGGGCTGCTGCGCACGCTGCGGTTGACGGCCGTGCTGTCGGTGCTGGTCGCCGGGGTGGTGCTGGTCGCCCGTGCCCCGCTGGCCGCGCTGTTCACCGACGATCCGGCCACCCGGGAGCTGACCGGACGCTACCTGACGATCATCTATCCCTTCCTGCTCCTCTACACCGCCATGGTGGTCATCCACGGGTATCTCAACGGTGCCGGCCGGACGACCGCGCCGCTGATCTGCACGCTCATCGCCTTCGTCGCCGTGCAGATCCCCTTCGCCTGGCTGCTGAACGGGCCGTTCGGCATCGACGCCGTGATGTGGGCGGTGGTGGCCAGCTGGACCGCCGGGCTGACCTACAGCGTGTTCTGCCTGCGGCGGGTGCTGTTCGTCCGGCCCGCGCCGGCGGCGGTGCCCGCCGCGACCTGATGCCCCGTCCATCCCCCGCCCCGTGAGGACCACCAGTGATCAACCACCGCACCGTCGAGGTGACGTTCCACGCGGGCCGCAGCCGGACCGCCCACCTGACCTGGGGCCAGCAGGGCACCTGGGACGTCCTGCGCCGGTGGCTGCCGGAGATGAAGCCGTTCTTCGTGCTGACCCGGTGGCTGGACGTACCCCTGCTGCTCGAGGTCGACGACGTGCTGGCGCAGCTGTCCCACCTGCTGCAGCGGCACGAGTCGCTGCGCACGCTCTTCCCGGCGGGGGTCGACGGCCAGGGCAGCCAGCACGTCCTCGGCGAGGGCGTCGTCACCGTCGAGGTCGTCGACCGGCCCGACGGTGACCCGGTCAGCTTCGCCGACATCGTCACCGACTGTCTGGGCCGGGCCGGTGGCCGTCCGTTCGCCCACGACACCGAGCTGCCGATCCGGTTCGCGGTCGCCACCCACGAGGGCATCCCCGTGCTGCTGATGTTCGCCGTGTCCCACCTGGCGGCGGACCACCTCGGCGCGGACCTCCTGGCCGCCGAGCTGGCCGCGTTGCTGCGGGCCAGGATCGACGGCGACGCCCCACCGCCGGCCCGACCGGCGGTGCAGCCGGTCGACCTGGCCGTCTTCGAACGCTCCCCGGACGGGCAACGCCTCAACGTCGACGCGCTGGCACACCTGCGTCAGCAGCTCCGCCGGCTCCCGGCCGACCCGCTGCCCGAGCGGGTCACCCCGGTCACCCCCCGGTACTGGCGCGGGGAACTCGCCTCGGACGCCGCCGCCGTGGCCCTGCGGCTGGCCGCCCGACGACTGCGCACCACCACGTCGGTCACCCTGCTGGCCGTCGTCAACGCGCTGGTGCGCACGGTCTGTGCCACGCCGGTCTACCCGCTGGACATCATGCAGAGCAACCGGGTGGAACCGGAGCTGCGGTACACCGTGACCAGCCTCAACCAGGCCGTCCGTACCGCCATGGAGGTGTCCGGCGACACCGTCGGTGACCTGGTCGGGCACGCCCGTGCCGCGATGGGGGCGGCGATGCGGCACGCCCGCCACGACGGCCGCGCCGCCGCCCAGGGGGCCCGCGCCGCCGCCGACGCCGCCGGACGGCCCCTCCCGGTCGGCGGCCAGTTCAACGACCTCGCCGTCTTCTCGTACAAGATCTACCGCATGCAAGGCATCGACTAGTACGTCCTCCACTCGTACATCTACCTGCCCGACACCATCGACGGCGA
>NZ_JBMDWU010000082.1:0-20212 GCF_048594385.1 Micromonospora sp.
ACGAGCCCGCCGACGAAAGCGACGCTGAACCAGCTTTCGAAACTGCGCGTGACGATTACCACGGTCGGCGTCGGGACGCCCCTGCCGTCAGGAGCTGGTGCAGGAGAGGTTGCCGGGTGCGGTGCTGCTGTTGCCGTTGACCAGGAAACCGATGGTGGTCGAGGCGTTCGGGCTGATGGAGCCGTTGTAGGCGGCGTTGCGGATGCTGACCGTGCCGCTGGTGCCGGTGTTGCTGCCGTTCCAGACGTTGGCGATGGTCTGCCCGCTGGCCAGCGTCAGCTGCACCGTCCAGCCGGTGATGGCGGTGGAGCCGGTGTTGGCCACGACGACCTCACCCTGGAAGCCGCCGGTCCAGCTGCTGACCGTGCGGTACGTCGCGGTGCAGCCGCCCGGCTGCCCGGTCGGCGGCGGCGTGGTCGGCGGAGCGCTGGTCGGTGGGGTGGTCGGCGGCGTGGTGGGCGGGGTGGTCGGTGGCGTCGTCGGCGGGGTGGTGGGCGGCGGGGTCGAGGTCCCCGGCACCGTGGTGGAGGCCGCGTTGAGCGCGTTGAGGACGGAGGTGTACGCCGGCTTCGGGTTGCTGTTGCGGTCGAACAGCAGCGGGTTCTCGTTGCCCCGCCAGGAGTCGCTGTCCCGGATGCCCCAGGTGGTGATGCCGACGCAGCGCGGGACGTTCATGCACGCCTGGGTCAGGCCCTGGTACTGGCTGGTCGAGGCGTTGGTGACGTCGGCCTCGGTCAGCGCCACGTCCACCCCGAGGGCGGCGAAGCTGGACAGCGTCTGCTGGAAGTTGCCCGGCAGCGAACTGCCCCCGGTGAAGTGGGTCTGCAGACCGACGCAGTCGATCGGGACGCCGCGCGCCTTGAAGTCCTTGATCATGTTGTAGACGCCCTGCGTCTTGGCGTACGTCCAGTTCTCGATGTTGTAGTCGTTGTAGCAGAGCTGGACCGAGGGGTCGGCGGCCCGCGCGGTGCGGAAGGCCACCTCGATCCAGTCGTTGCCGGTGGACTGGAGGTTCGACGAGCGGCGGGTGCCGTTCTCGGCGTACGCCTCGTTCACCACGTCCCAGGCGTAGAGCTTGCCCTTGTAGTGGGCCATCACGCCGTTGATGTGGCTGATCATCGCCTGCCGCAGCGCGCTGCCGCTCAGGCTGCCCCAGAACCGCGGCTGCTGGGCGTGCCAGGCCAGGGTGTGGCCCCGGAACCGCATGCCACGCTGGGTGGCCCAGTTGTAGATCGCGTCACCCCGGCTGAAGTCGAACTGGCCGGGGTTGGGCTCGGTCGCGTCGGGCTTCATCTCGTTGACGGCCGTCATCATGTCGAACTCGCGGCTGGCGATGTTCAGGAAGCCGGAGTCGTTGAGCCGGTCCGCCCCCATCGCGGCCCCGAAGTACCGGCCGCTGCGTTCGGCGGCGGCCTTCAGCGTGGTCCCGGGCGGTCCGCTGAGGTCGGCGTGGGCCAGGGTCGCCACGGCCATCGACGACACGGTGATCGCCAGGGCGCAGGCACCGCCCAGCAGCAGCCGGCTGGCCCTCCTGGTACGGCGTTGCGGTCGAGCGGGTACGTCGTTCATCTGTGCGTTTCCTCCTCGGTGTTCCGTCCGGTCACCGCCGGACGGGCACGCGACCGGTCGACCGCTCGTGGGATCGACGACCGGGACACCGCGCCTGCGGCGGGACCAGCACGTCACAGGGGACGTCGAGCCGGTGTCGACCCGGCCGCGCCCTCGTCGGTGACCACCGGTCGGCTGCCCGGTCCGCCCGGTGGATGGCGAACACTCCGCGTCCTACGCCCGTGCGGGGTGACGCTGCCCTGCCGTGATGCTATATCGAATGGATTCGATCTGCGACAGGTGTCCAGCCCGGTCCGGCGGGGTTTACCCTGCGCGACGGCCCGACCACGGACCGGCGGCACGCTCAGCGGGTACGCGTCCGCCGGGCCGCCAACTCCGTACGGTTACGGACGCCGAGCTTGCGGAAGATGTTGCCCAGGTGGAACTCGATCGTCTTCACCGAGACGAAGAGCCGCTGCGCCGCCTCCCGGTTGCTGAGCCCGTTGGCGATCGCGGTGGCGACCCGGGCCTCGGCCTCGGTCAGCGTCGACTCCCCGGCCGGCACCGGGAACGGCGGATCGGCGACCAGCGGAACACCGGCACCCGTCGCGGGCGTGCCGAGGGACCGCAGATCCCGCATCACCAGCGTGAGCATCCCGGCGGCACCGGTCCGGGCGTACCCCGCGCACGCCTGCTCCAGCAGCCGGGCCGCCTCGCCCCGCCGGCCGGCCCGCCCGTGGTGCACACCCAGCAACCAGGCCACCCGGGCGGCGAGCAACCGCTCGACCGGGCGGGTCAGCAGGTCCACCGCAGCAGTGAGGGCCACCGTGGTGGCCGTGCCCGGGTCGAGGATCCAGGCCCGCCACGCCGGCAGCACCGGTCCGCCCGGCCAGGAGGCCGGCGGGTCGTCGACCCCGGCGAGCAGGTCGCCCGCCAGCCGGGACCGGCCGGCGAGGGCGTGGTAGGTGGCCAGCTCCCAGCGGTGCTCGTACTGGAGGCCGGCGGTCGCCCCGACGTCCCTGGCCACCACGAGTTCGAGCAGCCCGGCCCAGGTCTCCCGGTCACCCCGGGCGAACGCCAGCGCGGCCGTGCACTCGGGCAGGTGGCGGGCCACCCAGGCCGAACCGACCTGCGCCGCCAGCTCGCGGGCCTGGTCCAGGTGGACGGCGGCATCGTCCAGGTCACCGCGCAGCGCGTCGCACTTGGCCAGCCAGGAGGTCGCCTCGGCCTGCACGTCGGGGGTGCCGCACTGCGCGGCCAGCCGGGCCGCCTCCCGCAACTCGGCCTGACCCCGGACCAGGTTTCCCGCCCAGCAGTCACCGACCCCGACCAGGGCGAGCAGCCGGGCCCGGTCCTCCGGCGGCAGGTCCAGGCCGGCGAGCAGCGGAGCGAACCGGCGCGCCTCGTGCGGACGCATCAGCGTCATCACGGCGGTCAACGCGCACTCCACCAGTACCGGGTCGTCACCGAAGGCGTGCTCGTCGAAGATGCGTACGGCGGCGTCGAGGTGCTCCGGGCCCTCGGCCAGGCCGGCCCGGGTGGCCGCCGTCCCCGCCAGGGTGCGGTAGATCAGTGCGGTCCGCGCCGAGCCGCTGGCCTCGTGGGCCTCCCGCACCCGGGTCAGCAGCGGGAGCAACTGGTCGCTGTCGGCGGTCCGGGACAGCGTGAGGAAGGCCCGGAACAGCAGGCGCGCGGCCTCGTCCGGTTCGGCACGGTCGGCCGCCGACAGCAGGCGCTCGGCCGTGATCTCGGTGGACACCGGCTGAGCGTAGAACCCGGGGCCAACCCTGGGGATTTCCCCGGTGCCCAGGTCACCCCGGGCCGCCCAGACTGCATGCACCTGCCGGTCCAGCCGGCCGGTGGGCGTTCGCGAACGGATAGAGGTAGCACCATGAAGCGTAGGACCGTACAGATCGACACCATTCCCACCGACGGGATGGAGCTGGCCGACGACCAGCTCGCCCGGATGCTCGGTGGGCTGCCGCGCAACGGGGCGGGCTCGTCGAAGACCATCGACGACATCCCCGGTGGGGGTCGGCCGGACACCGACACCGACTTCGACTGATCCGTCACCGTCGACGATCCGGCCCACCGAGGTGGCCGGGCCGTCGGCGGGCCCCCGCCCGGAGTACCCATGATCCTCATCCTGACCGCCCCCGACGACGTGCATGCCGACGCGGTAGAGGTGGAGCTGGGCCGGCGCGGCGTCCGCTGGGTCCGCTTCGACCCGGCCGACGTGCCGTCCCGCGCGTCACTGTCGGTGACCATCCGGGATGGCCGGCTGACCCGTACCCTGGTCCGGCACGCCGACCCGGGCGGGACCGTCGACCTCGACGCGGTGACCGCCGTCTGGTTCCGCCGCCCCGGTGTCCCGGTCGCCCCGCCCCACCTGGGCGACCCCCACGCCGGTTTCGTGGTCGAGGAGAGCCGGCAGTTCGTCGGCGACGTCTGGGAGACCCTCGACGTGCCGGCGCTGCCCGCACCCCGGCGGGTGGTGCTGCGGGCCCAGCAGAAGGTCCGTCAGCTCCAGCTCGCCCTGCGCCTCGGTTTCGACGTGCCGGCCACCGCCGTCGGCAACGACCCCGGGGCCGTGCTCGACCTGTTCGACCACACCGGCGGCCGGATGATCACCAAACAGGTCGGGCTGACCAGCCTGCGCGACGAGCTGATGCGCTTCACCGAGCCGGTCACCCACCGCGACGTCGGCCACGTCGACGGGGTACGTCACTGCCCCCTCATCGCGCAGGAACGGGTGCCCAAGCGGGTCGAGCTGCGGGTCACCGTCGTCGGCGACCGGGTGTTCACCGCCGCCATCGACTCCCAGCGGTCCAACCACGCCCGGCACGACTGGCGTCGCCAGGACGACCGGAACACCCCACTGAGCCGCTACGACCTGCCCGCCGACGTCGCCGCCCGGTGCGTGGCGCTGACCCGCGCGCTCGGCCTGCGCTACAGCGCCCTCGACCTGATCGTCACCCCCGACGACCGGTACGTCTACATCGAGATCAACCCCACCGGCCAGTACCTGTGGGTGGAGGAGGAGACCGGGCTGCCCATCACCGCCGCCGTGGTCGACCTGCTCACCACGCCCGCCCCCACCCCCGGAGCCACCACGTGACCATCCTGGACCCGGCCCTGCTCGACGCCGCCGTCGCCCTCGTACGGGAGCTGACCGCCGACCGCGCCGGCCTGCCCGAGGCCCGCCGACGCCTCACCCCGCTGCGGGAACGCTGGCCCGGGGCCGATCCGGCGGTCGTGCGGGACGAGGAGGTGGCCGACGGGTCCGTCGCCTTCGACGTGCTGCTGCGCGAACCCGCCGGCACGGTCTCCGTGGCGTACAGTCCGACGCCGGCACTGCCGTGGCCGCTGCGCGGGGCGGTCCGGCACTCCGACCACCACCTCGCCCGGGTCGGCACCCGGACGCTGCGGGTGGGCGAGGCGCTCACCGCCCTCGACTTCCTCTGGTACGACCACGACGTGCTCGCCCGGCTGGTCGACACCGGCCTGGTCGCCGAGGAGCTGGAGCAGCACCCGGTCGAGGTCGACGACGACGAACTCCAGGCGGCGGCCGACGCGTACCGCCGGGCCAAGGGCCTGCTCGACGCCGAGTCGACCGCCAGGTGGCTCGCCGAGCGGGGGCTCACCGCCGAGGACTTCGCCGACCTGATCGCCCACACCGTGGCGGTCGCCCGGCTCCGCACCCGGGTGGTGGGTGACCGGTTGCCGGAGTGGTTCGCCGCGCACCGGTCCACGTTCGACCGGCTCCTGATCGTCTGGGCCGCCGAGGGGACGCCCCCCACCGACCGCGCGACGGCGCTCGCGACGGTGGCCGCCGCCGTCCGCGCCGGCCGGGCCGCCGGCACCCTGTGGACGGTGGCGGTCGCGGCCCCGCCGGAGCTGCGCGACGCCGCCGGGCCGGTGCCGACCACCATCGCCGGTACGGCGGTGACGGCCGTGGTGGTCGACCGCGAGCCGGCCGTCCTCGACGACGGCACCCGGGCGCTGGTCGAGCGGGCCATGTTCGACGAGTGGCTGGCGCAGCAGCGGGCCGGCACCGACATCGAGTGGTTCTGGCTGCCCCGGGACCGGACGACCCGGGTCCGGTGACCGGCCGGCGACGGGTGCCGGTGGTGCTCCAGGTCGCCGCCACCGACTGCGGGCCCAGCGCGCTCGCCATGCTGCTCGCCGCCCACGGCCGGGCGGTCCCCGCGTCGTACCTGCGGGCCCGGCTCGACGTCGGCCGGGACGGCCTGAGCCTGCGCGACCTGCGCGACGAGGCGCAGCAGCACGGGCTGCGCTGCCGGGCGATCGCCCTGCCGGCGCTGTTGCGGGACGCCACCCGGTTGCGGGAGCTGCCGTTGCCGCTGCTGGCCCACTGGAACGGCGACCACTACCTGGTGGTGGAGCGGATCGGCCGCCGTGGCGTCGACGTGGTCGACCCGGCGGTGGGCCGCCGACGGCTCTCCCCCGCCCAGTTCTGCGCCGGCACCACCGGGGTGGTGCTGCTGGCCGCACCCGACGGTCCCGCTCCGCCGGTGCCTCCGGCACCGTCACCGGTACGTGACCTGCTGGTGCCGGTGCTGCGCCGGCACACCGGGCTGCTCGCGCTGCTGGCGGCGACCTCGGTGCTGCTCACCGCGACCGGCCTGGCCGTGCCGTGGGCGACCGCCGCGCTCATCGACGCCGCCGCGCCCCCGGCGACGACCTGGCTCGCGGCCGTCGCCGCGCTGGCCCTGCTCACCGGGGCGTTGTCCCTGGTCCGGGGGCTGACCGTGACCGGCCTGCAACGACGCATCGGCAGCCGGCTCGGCACCGAGACGGTGCACCGGCTGTTCGAGGTGGTCTACCGGTACTTCCACCGCCGGTCGGCCGGTGACCTGGTCGACCGGGTCCGGGCGGTGGCCGGTGTCCGGGACCTGCTGGCGTCGGCGCTGGTCGCCACCGCCCTGGACGGGCTGCTGGTGGTCGGCTACCTGACCGTGGTGACCGTGCTGGCCCCGGTGCTGGGGCTGGTGGCCGCCGCCGTGATCGCGGTGCAGGCGGGTACGGCGCTGTGGGTCGGCCGCCGCTCCGGCGCGCTGCAACGGGAGGAACTGCTCGCCTCCGGTGAGGAGGCGGCCCGGCTCTCCGAGGCGGTGCAGGGCATGGCGGCGATCCGGGTCGCCGGGGCCCAGCAGCGGATACGGGAGCGCTGGCAGGAGTCGTTCGACAGGGGTGTGTCGGCGGCGCACCGGTTGGCCCGGCTGACGGCGGTCGCGGACGCGCTGCTCGCCGCCTGGTCGATGGCGTGCCCGGTGCTGATGCTGCTGGTCGCGGTCCGGCAGGCCGACTCACCGGGACGGGCCGCCGGCCTGGCCGCGCTCGCGGTGGCCGCGATCACCCCGGCGGTCGCGCTGGCCCAGCGGCTGCCGTCGTTCACCCTGCTCGCCCCCACCGTGGACCGGCTGGCCGACATCGTGGACGCACCGGTCGAGCAGCCCACCCCGGGTATGCCGGCGCCCCGGCTCACCGGGCTGGTCACCCTCACCGGCGTGGGTTTCCGGTACGACCGGAGGTCGCCCTGGGCGCTGCGCGACGTCACCGCCGTGATCCGGCCCGGCAGCAAGGTGGCGGTGGTGGGCGGCTCCGGCAGCGGCAAGAGCACCCTGGTCGGCCTGCTGACCGGCCTGTACGCCCCGACCGAGGGGTGCGTCCACGTCGACGGCCACGACCTCGCCACGCTGGACCTGTCCTCGGTGCGCCGGCAGATCGGGGTGGTCCTGCAGGAGACCTACCTCGGCGCGGGCACCCTGCGCGAGGCGTTGACGCTGTCCCGCCCGGACGCCTGCGACGCGGCCGTCGACCGGGCGGTCCGGCTGGCCGCGCTGCACGACGACGTGGCGGCCCTGCCGATGGGGCTGCACACCCACCTCGGCGACGGCGGCGTCGGCCTGTCCGGCGGGCAACGGCAGCGGGTCGCGCTCGCCCGCGCGCTGCTGGCCGACCCGGCCCTGCTCATCCTGGACGAGGCGACCAGCGCGCTGGACACGGTGACCGAGGCGGCCGTCGAGGCGAACCTGCGGACGTTGCCGGTGACCCGGCTGGTGATCGCGCACCGGCTGTCGACGGTCGCGGACGCCGACCTGGTGCTGGTGCTCGACCGGGGGCGGCTGGTGGAGAGCGGACCACCCGGGGTGCTGCTGGCCGCCGGTGGACCGTTCGCCCGGCTGGCCGGGGTGCCCGGTGCCGTCCGGTCGTGGCCCGACCCGGTCCGCTGAGCCGGTCACGGCGCGTGCGGGACGGCGGCGAACTCGACGAGGTCGAGGCGGCCGTGGGTGGCCGCATAGCGGGTGAGTGAGGTGTTGGCGACCGGGGTGGTGGCGAGGACCGCGTCGAGGTCGGCGAACGGCAGCCCCTCCAGGACGTGCCGGGCGGCGACGACCACGGCGTCGTGGGCCACCACCCACACCCGGCGTCCGGCGTGCCGGCGGTGCAGGTCGGCCGGGGCGGCGCGGACGCGGGCGGCGACGTCGTCGAACGTCTCGCCGCCGGGTGGCCGGTAGGCGTGGAGGCCGTCGGCAGCGAGCCGGGCCGCCTCGGCGGGGAACCGTTCGGCGATCATCAGCGGGGTCAGGAGTTCCAGCTCACCCATGAGCCGGTCGACCAGCCGCCCGTCGAGGTCGACCGGGACCGGGGCGACGCCGAGGGCGGCGGCGGTGTCCGCCACCCGCGCCCAGGTCTGCCGGGCCCGCCGGTACGGGGAGCAGACGACGTGGTCGGGACGCCGGTCGGCGGGTTGCGCCGCGAGCCAGCGGCCGAGCCGGGTGGCCTGTCGCCGGCCCAGCGGTGACAGCGGGACGTCGGCGTCGCGCCCGGTGAGCCCGTGGGTGGCGACGCCCCGCGTGTGGGCCTCGGCGAACGCGACGTTGGCGACGCTCTGCCCGTGCCGGACGATGGTCAACTCCGCGACGGTGTCCACGGCTCCACTGTCCGGCAGCAGCCGGTGCGGGGCGACCCCGGGCGGCGGGACGCTGCCGCAACGACGGCGGTACCCGGCAGCTCGCCGGCCTCGACGCCCCCGACCGAACACGTTTCCGAAAGTTTCCGAAAGTCGTTGACGCGTTCGAAATGCCGCTGCAATACTCCGATTCACAGCGACATCAACGTATCTCGATAGAACCCCGCATCCCCAGGCAGCACCGCCCCCAGGAGGACCTGCGCATGATCTCCAGCACCGGTGGCTCCGGTCACCCGTCCCGCTCCCGAGCCTCCCGCCTGACCGTCCGGCTGGCGGTGCTCGCCACCACCGTGGCGCTGGGCGCCGTCGGCGTCGCGGTCTCCGCCACCCCGTCCAGCGCCGCCGCCTGCAACGGCTACGTCGGTCTCACCTTCGACGACGGACCGACCGGCAGCACCAGCGCGCTGCTGAACGTGCTGCGCGCCAACAACGTCCGGGCGACCATGTTCAACGTCGGGCAGAACGTGCAGGGCAACCCGTCCGCCGCCCGGGCCCAGGTCGACGCCGGCATGTGGATCGGCAACCACAGCTGGAACCACGCGCACATGACCTCGATGGGTCAGAGCCAGATGCAGTCCGACCTCTCCCAGACCAACTCGGCGATCCAGTCGGCGACCGGCGTACGGCCGCAGCTGTTCCGCCCGCCCTACGGCGAGACCAACTCGACCCTCCAGTCGGTCGCCTCGTCGCTCGGCATGCGCCAGGTGATCTGGGACGTCGACTCCCAGGACTGGAACGGTGCCAGCGTCAGCCAGATCGTCTCCAACGCCGGCCGGCTCCAGAACGGCCAGGTGATCCTGATGCACGACGGCATCCAGAACACCCGCGACGCGATTCCGCAGATCATGGCCAACCTGAACAGCCGTGGCCTCTGCCCGGGCATGATCTCGCCGAGCACCGGCCGGGCGGTGGCCCCGGACGGCACCCCGCCGACCAACCCCCCGACCACCCCGCCCACCGGCACGCCGACCACCCCGCCGGCCGGTGGGACGTGCACCGCGACGGCGACGTACCCGAACGTGTGGGGCGACCGGTACAACACCTCGGTGACGGTCCAGGGCGGCAGCAACTGGACGGTGGTGGTGGCGCTGACCGCGCCGCAGAAGGTCAACACCACCTGGAACGGCACGCCCAGCTGGGACAGCTCCGGTTACGTGATGACGATGCGGTCCAACGGCAGCGGCAACACCTTCGGCTTCACCACGATGATGAACGGCAACAGCGGCGCCCGGCCGCAGATCCGGTCGTGCATCACCGGCTGACCGGCGGGCGGCACCCGACCGGGGCCCGCAGGCCCCTCCCCGACCACCGGCCCTCCCCGGACGTCACGGCGTGCGGGGGGGGCCGCCGCACGACCGCCCGTCGAGGCGGACCCGAAACTTTTCAGTCACCTGCTCGAAACTACCGGTTGAAAACCCCGGGATTACCTGCCAACCTGAAATCCATCGATGAACGTGAACGTTAACAGCACGCCACGGGCCACCCACCACCACCAGGAGGTACCGACAGTGCGAGGACACGCACCGCACTCCCCGCCCCCGGCACAGCCCCACCCGGCCCGGGTCTCCCCCCGTCGACGACGCCGGCTGGTCACGCTCGCCGCGGCCGGGATCGCCGCCGCCCTCGTCGGGTTGTTCACCATGACGGTGACGACCGGCACGGCCTCGGCCGCCGACAACCCGTACCAGCGGGGCCCCGACCCGACCCGGAGCAGCGTCGCGTCCGTGAACGGTCCGTTCGCCAACACCTCGGTCGCCGTCCCGACCGGGTACGGCTTCAACGGCGGACGGATCTACTACCCGACCGACACCAGTCAGGGCACCTTCGGGGCGGTCGCCATCTCGCCCGGCTACACCGCGCTGTTCTCCGTCGAGCTGGCCTGGATGGGGCCGTGGCTGGCCTCGCACGGCTTCGTCGTGATCGGCATCGAGACCAACAGCCGCAACGACTTCGACACCGCCCGGGGCACCCAGTTGCTCGCCGCACTGGATTACCTGGTGCAGCAGAGCCCGGTCCGGGACCGGATCGACCCCACCCGGCTGGCCGTCTCCGGTCACTCGATGGGTGGCGGCGGGGCGCTCAGCGCGGCCCTGCGCCGCCCGGCGTTGAAGGCGGCGGTCGGCATCGCGCCGTACTCGCCGTCGTCGAACCTGGCCAACGACCGGGTGCCCACGATGGTCTTCGCCGGGCAGGCGGACACGGTGGTCACCCCGTCCTATGCCTCCGGCCTGTACAACAGCATCCCGGCCACGACCGAGAGCGCCTACCTGGAGGTCGCGGGGGCCGACCACGGGTTCATGGTCGGCCGGTCGAACCCGGTGCTGATCCGGACCATGCTGCCGTTCCTCAAGATGTTCGTCGACAACGACGCCCGGTACAGCCAGTTCCTCTGCCCGCTGGCGGACAACAGCGGCGTGGTCAGCTACCGCAGCACCTGCCCGCTGCTGCCGCCGACCGCGACCACCCCGCCGCCGATCCCGTCGGACACCCCGCCGCCGATCCCGACCACCCCGCCGCCGACCACGCCGCCGCCGAGCAACCCGCCCGGCGCCGCCAGCCTGATCGTCGGCGCGCAGTCCAACCGGTGCCTCGACGTGCCCAACGCCTCCCGCGCCAACGGCACCCGGGTGCAGCTCTGGGACTGCAACCGCGGGACCAACCAGTCGTGGACGTACACCACGAACAAACAACTCCGGGTGTACGGCGACATGTGCCTGGACGCGGCCGGGTCCGGCAACGGTGCGGCGGTCCAGATCTACGGCTGCCACAGCCAGACCAACCAGCAGTGGAACGTCAACGCCAACGGCACCATCAGCAGCGTGCAGTCCGGGCGGTGCCTGGACGTCTGGAGCACGGCCAACGGGGCGCAGGTCCAGCTCTACGACTGTCACGGGCAGACCAACCAGCGGTTCACCCTGACGCCCCTGACCTGACGGCCCGACCGGCACCGACCGGCGACCGCCGCCGCACCACGCGGACCGGGCCGGCGTCTCCCTGAATACGGGAGACACCGGCCCGCTCCCGGTGGGCGTACGCGGCGGAGGTGCATTCCGCCCGGCGCCGACCGTTCGCTCCGCTAATCGACGTTGGCGGGACAAGCCGTGTCCGGTTTGCGAGGCTTATCGGGTGCGGAGGGATGATCCCGCGCCACACCCGACAGCCGGGGGTCGGCGTCTGGTGGCCCGTGACCCCGGGGCCATCGGCGATGTGAGCTGGGTCGAGCTCTTCGTCGATCTGCTCTTCGTGTTCGCGTTCCTGGCCGTCACCACGCTGATGGCCGAGCATTTCAGCCCCCTCGGGTTGGTCCAGGGCGTGCTCGTCATCCTCCTTCTCTGGCACTGCTGGACCCCGTGTGTCTGGCTGGGCAACGTGGTGCACCTCGACCGGGGGATCATGCCCCCGATCATGCTCGGCATCGCCGCCGCCCTGTTGGCGATCGGGGTCGCGATACCCGAGGCGTTCACCGACCGGGCCGGCGGGCTGCCCGGCCCGATGGTGCTGATCTGCGGATATCTGCTGATCAGGGCGACCGCCATGGTCGTCCTCACGTTCGTCAGCCACCGGGGCGAGGGCGGACAGCCGTCGGTGGTCGCCGCCTGGTTGATCTTCATCGCCGGTGGGCTGGTGCTGCTCGCCTCCTACCTGGTGCCGCCGCTGCTGCCGGCGGTCGTCGACGCCGCCCTGGTGCAGGCTGTGCTGTTCGCGAGCGCTCTCATGATCGACTCGCTGATCCTCGTGGCGGCCAGCAAGGGCGGCTGGCGGGTCGTCTCGCCCTGGCACCTGGCCGAACGGCACGCCCTGATCGTGCTCATCGCGCTCGGCGAGACGATCATCTCGATCGGCGCCAGCGAGGGGCTCGGGGTGGACCGCCCGGTGACCTCCCAGTTGGCCGTCGGGGCGGTGCTGGGCATCACCGTGGTCTTCGCGCTGTGGTGGAGCTACTTCGACCTGGCCAAGGTGATCATCGAACGGGCCCTGCGGGCCAGCTCCGGGCGGGACCGCGCCCGGGTCGGTCGAGACGTCTACAGCGGGCTGCACCTGCCCATGATCGGCGGGTTGATCTTCTTCGCGCTGGGGCTGAAGTATCTCAACACGCACACCACCCCGAAGAGCACCCACCCGTGGCCGTCGGCCGGCGTCGCCGTCCTGTACGGCGGTGTGCTGCTCTATCTGGGCGCGCTCGTCGTGGTGGAGTGGCGGGCGGTCCGGTTGCTGGGTCGGGGTCCGCTGGTGGGGGTGGCGCTGCTGCTGGCGCTGCTGACGGTGGTCGGACGGCTGACCGCGGTGCAGGCGCTGGTGGTGCTCGTCGCCGCCGTCTGCACGATGCTGGTGCTGGACAACACCCTCTTCCGGCGGAAACACCGGCAACTTCACGAGTCGGTCGAGCAGGAGAGCCTCCACGTCGGGACGGTCGACCCTCGGGAACTCTTCGTCGACCTCGTGTTCGTGTACGCCTTCATCGAGGTCACCGCGGTGATGAACCGGTTTCCGACCCTGCTCGGCCTGGCCCAGGGCATGATCCTGCTGGCGCTGCTGTGGTGGGCCTGGACGTCGTACACCTGGCTCGCCAACGCCGTGCGGCACGACAGCACGTTGGTGCGGTTGTGCACGGCGGGCATCATGACGGCGGTGCTGCTGATCGGGCTGGCGATCCCGCAGGCCTTCGTCCCCCTGCCCGGCAGCCTCCCCGGCCCGCTGCTGGTCGTCGGGTGTTACATCGGCGTCCAGCTCATGCAGGGGTTGATCTTCCGGCAGCTCGTCCGGGAGAACTCCGACCTGCGGGGCACCCGGACCCGGTTCGTCGCCACGACCGCCACCATCGCCATCCTGCTGGTGATCGTCGTCGTCGAGGTGGTCGCCCCCGACGCGGTCGCCCGGCACCCCGCCGTCACGCTGCTCTGGGTGGCCGCGCTGCTCGTGCAGTACGTCGCCGGGTACTGGGCCGGTGGGCGGCTGTGGCGGATCAGGCTGGTCCGGCACTGGGCCGACCGGCACGCCCTGGTCATCCTGATCGCCGTCGGCGAGGCGGTCCTCTCCGTCGGCATCTCCATCAACAACGTGCCGATCTCCGCCCCCACGCTGGTCGTCGTCGTCGCGTCGGTGGTGGCCCTCGGCACGATCTGGTGGAGCTACTTCACCGGCATCGACGCGGCCCGGATCGCCCTCGGGGCCTACGAGGGGGACCGTCGGGTCCGCGCCGCGCGGGACGCGTACACCTATCTGCACCTGCCGATGATGGCCGGGATCGTCCTGGTCGCCTACGGCCTGCACCAGACCCTGGCCGCGTCCCAGGAGCGGCACAGCGCCCTGCTGGGCCACTACATGCTGTTCTTCGGGGTGGCGTTGTACCTGTTCGGCAACCAGATGTTCTGGCTGCGGATCTTCCGGACGGTCAGCCCCCACCGGCTCATCGGCGCGGTGGTGGTCACCGTCCTCGCGCCGGTGACCGTCGCGCTGCCGTCCGTGGTCTCGTTGCTGCTGCTGACCGTGCTCGGCGTCGGCTTCGCCGTCGTCGAGGCGGTGCAGGAGGGTGACCCACGGACCCGGCGGCCCGCCCGGACGTGACCCGGTTCCCGGCGGCCCGCCCGGGGCTCAGCCGACGGTACAGGGGCTGCCGTTGAGCCCGAAGCTGGTCGGTGGCGCGTTGCTGGTGCTCCAGCTGCCCTGGATGCCGAAGCTCACCGAGCCGTTCGCCGGTACGACGCGGTTCCAGTCGACGTTGCGGGCCGTCACCGTGGTCCCGCTCTGGCTGGTCGTCGCGTTCCACCCGGAGGTGATCCGCTGGTCCCCCCGGAAGCTGAAGGTGAGCGTCCAGCCGTCCACCGGCGCGGTCGCGGTGTTCTGGACCGTCACGACGGTGACGAACCCGCCCTGCCACTCGGACTGGTTCTGGTAGGTCACCCGGCAGGTGGGCGGCGGCGGCATCGGCGTCGTCGGCGGGGTGGGCGGCGTCGGCGCGAAGACCGCGTTGGAGGCGATCGAGACGTTGCCGGCCGCGTCGCGGGCCCGCACGTAGAACTGGTACCGCAGCGGCGTCGACGGCGGGGGCGGCGGGGGGAGCGCGATCGTGTACGTCGTCGTCGGCACGGTGGCGACCAGGAACGAGCTGTACCAGCCGTCGAAGCGGTAGACGTTGTAGCCGCTCACCCCGACGTCGTCGGTCGACGGTGACCAGGAGAGCGTGGCGGTCGAGTCGGTCACGTCGCCGAGGGTCAGGTTCTGCGGCGCGCTCGGCGGGGTGGTGTCCGGCCCGGTGTCGGTGACCGGGGTGACCACGGTGACCGGCTCCGACGCCAGGGAGCGGTGCCCGACGACGTCCCGGGCGGAGACGCGGAACGAGTACTGCCGGCCCGGGGTGATGTAGTTGCTGATCGTGGTGGTGGTGACGTCGCCGACGCTTGCCGACATGACGACGTCGTCGAAGGGGCTGTAGTACGTGATGTCGTAGCCGGCGATGGCGCAGCAGCCGGGGGTCGCGGCCGTCCAGGTGAGGGTGACCGACCTCGTCCTGACCTGGCTGGCGGTGACGTTCGTGGGCACGCCCGGCGGGAAGGGCGAGGTGTTCGGTGTGCCCGGCGGGGTGGTGGGTGCCATGGTCGGCGGCGGCGTCGTGGCCGCTCCCGTCAGGGGCGCCGCAGCGGGTGCGGGCGCGACCCCGGGGAGCCCACCGGCGGCCGCTCCGGGGGGCGTCGTGGTGCCGGCACCGGCGGCCGGTACGGCGATCGCTCCCACGCCGAACACGGCGATCGACGAGACGACGGCGACGAGCAGGCCGGGCCGCACGCGGCGGCGCGGCGCGGACGAACGGACCCCTGGCATGCGTCCACCGTGCGGCAACACATCGACGCTTGTCAACGGCTTACATCATCCGGTGCGCGGTTCCGGCCAGCTCCGACCCGACCGGTACCGACGCCGGGCACGACAGCCACCCACCGCCGCACTCACCATACCTCGAAACTGTTAACGCAAACATCACATGACTTGCCCGGCGGCCACTTCTCCCGTCCGATCGGATAACCGCAGGTAGAGCAGCCCTACAACCTCGCAGAGGGGCCGGAATAGCCGGTTTGACAGCCGCGAACCGAGGCCGGAGAAGTTTCGAGAAAGTCCGTGTCACATCTTGACGGACCACGTATTCATCCACGAGAGTCCATATCAGCGGACGTGGCGCACGGTCGGGAGAACCGAGGCGTCGCTCAACCGCAGCTGAGGGTGCCCGGGCAGCACCTGTTAACGCTAACAGAACGACGGTCGACGGGACGTCGGACACCACCAGGAACCGACGACGGCGGACACCACCGACCGTCGGCGTCAGCGTGCCCTCCCACCCGTCCGGGCCGCAGGTGGCGGCCAGCCTCACCCTGCGCCGCGACGACCCGCCCACCATCCGCACACCACCAGGCACCACGACAGAAGGGGTCCGATCCGTGGCGATCAGCCGACGAGCACTCATCAAGGCCGTGGCCGCATCCGGGGCGCTCACCGCAGCATCGGTGGCCGGGCTGCCCGGCGTCGCGTGGGCGGCGAACACCGCGTACGCGATGACCTACTTCACCGAGACGCCGAGCTTCCAGGGCGCGGACTACGGCCTGCACCTGGCGGTGAGCCGCGACGGTCTCAACTGGACGCCGCTGAACCAGAACAAACCCGTCGTCACCCCCACCCAGGGGCAGCTCGGCCTGCGCGACCCGTTCGTGTTCCGCAAGCAGGACGGCACCTTCGTGGTGCTGGCCACCGATCTCAAGGGCACCAACTTCGGCCTGAACAGCCAGTACCTGCACGTGTGGGACTCGACCAACCTGACGAACTTCACCGGCTACCGCCGGATCAGGATGCACACCCTGCCCAACTCGCACACCTGGGCGCCCACCGCGTTCTGGGACGCCGCCCGCGGCCAGTACGCCATCGTCTACTCCTGCAACAGCGGCGGCGACGTGCTGATGGTCAACTACACGAGCGACTTCGTCAACATCGGCCCCCAGCAGGTGTTCTTCAGCCCCGGGTTCGGCGTGCTCGACGGCGATGTCGTCGTCGACGGCGGCACCACCTACCTGTACTACAAGAACCTCTCCACCGGCCTGCTGCACGGCGCGCGCTCCTCGACCGGGGCGCCGAACAGCTTCACCACCTACACCAGCGGGCTACGGATGGGCAACGCGATCGAGGCTCCGCTGCTGGTCAAGAACAACGACGGCAGCGGCTGGCGGCTGTGGGGCGACTCGTTCAGCCCGGTCAACGCCGACTACTACATCTGGTCCACCTCGAACATCGGCGGCAACTCGTGGACGGCGCTCAACCAGCGGGACTACACCCCGCCGTTGAACGCCAAGCACGGCTCGATCGTCGGGATCAGCGACGCCGAGTACAACGCGATGGTGTCCCGGTGGGGGACCCCGAACTGGGTCCGGCTCAAGTCGTCGAACCTGCCGGACTACGTCGTACGGCACAGCAACGGCGTCGGCCGGATCGACCCGTTCCCGTTCGACCCGTACCAGGACCAGTTGTGGCGGATGGTGGCCGGCCTGTCCGACGCCGCCGGGGTCTCGTTCGAGTCGGTGAACCGGCCGGGCAGTTTCCTGCGGCACAGCAACTACGCCATCCGGCTCGACCCGAACGACGGGTCGGCGACGTTCCGCGCCGACGCCACCTTCCACCGCACCGCCGGCCTGGCCGACGCGGCATGGACGTCGTTCCGCTCCGCCAACTTCCCCGACCGGTACCTGCGGCACGCCGGGAACCTGCTGCGGATCGACCCGCTCAGCGCCGGGTCGGCCCTGAACGACAGGCAGGACGCCACCTTCCGCATCACGCCCTGACCGAGGAGGACACCATGACCAGGACCCTGCTGCGCCGCGGTGCGGCACTGCTCGCGAGTCTGCTCTGCGTGGTCGTGCTGAGCCCGGTCGCCGGCCACGCGGACAACCCCATCGTGCAGACCATCTACACGGCCGACCCGGCGGCGCTGGTACACAACGGCCGGGTCTACCTCTACACCGGCCACGACGAGGACGGCTCGACGTACTTCACGATGAAGGACTGGCGCGTCTACTCGTCGGCCGACATGGTCAACTGGACCGACCACGGCTCCCCGATGAGCCTCGCCACCTTCAGCTGGGCCAGCGCCGACGCGTGGGCCGGCCAGACCGTCTACCGCAACGGCCGCTTCTACTGGTACGTCCCGGTCAAGAACCGGGCGACCGGACGGATGGCGATCGGCGTCGCGGTCGCCGACAACCCCACCGGTCCGTTCCGCGACGCCATCGGCCGACCACTGGTGGAGAACGGCGAGATCGACCCGCACGCCTTCGTCGACGACACCGGGCAGGCATACCTGTACTGGGGCAACCCCAACCTGTGGTACGTGCGGCTCAACACCGACATGGTCTCGTTCTCCGGCGGCCCGACCCAGATTCCGCTGACCACCGCCGGCTTCGGCACCCGCAGCGGCAACCCGAGCCGACCCACGTTGTACGAGGAGGCACCCTGGGTCTACAAGCGCAACGGCCTCTACTACAACGTGTTCGCGGCCGAATGCTGCTCGGAGTTCATCGCGTACTCCACCGCGCCGGGCCCGACCGGGCCGTGGACCTACCGGGGGACGATCATGCCCCGGCAGGGGGCCAGCTTCACCAACCACGCCGCCGTCATCGACTTCAACGGCGGCTCGTACTTCTTCTACCACAACGGCGCGTTGCCCGGCGGCGGCGGTTTCACCCGCTCGGTCGCGGTGGAGAAGTTCGCCTACCGCGCCGACGGCACCATCCCGACGATCACCATGACCACCTCCGGCGCACCGCAGGTCGGCACGCTCAACCCGTACGTCCGCCAGGAGGCGGAGACGATCGCCTGGTCGGTCGGGGTGGAGACCGAGCCGTCCAGCGAGGGCGGGATGAACGTCGGCTGGCTGAACAACGGCGACCACATCAAGGTCAAGGGGGTCGCCTTCGGGGCCGGCGCCAGTTCGTTCACCGCCCGGGTCGCGTCGGCGACCACCGGTGGCCGCATCGAGGTACGGCTCGGCGGCGTCACCGGCACCACCGTGGGCACCTGCACCGTCCCGGTGACCGGCGGCTGGCAGACCTGGACCACGGTCACCTGCCCGGTCAGCGGCGTCACCGGCACCCAGGACGTGTACCTGCGGTTCGCCGGGGGCAGCGGCAACCTCTTCAACGTCAACTGGTGGCAGTTCCGCTGACGCCCCGCCGCCCGGCCGCCCGGCCCACCGTGGCCGGCGGCGACCACCTCCACCCCCACGCACGAGGAGACACCTGATGACAGGACGCAGATCGAGACTCGGGTCGGTGGCCGCGACGATGCTGCTGGCCCTGGGCCTGGGCACCGCGATGGTCAGCGGCGGCCTGGACGCCTCCGCCCACGCCGCGGACGTCGGGACGACCGCCGCGACGGCCGGCTGCGGGAAGGCCCCGACCCTGGCCAGCGGCACCCACACCATCACCAGCAACGGCAAGAACCGCAGCTTCATCCTGCGGGTGCCCGACGGCTACGACGTCAACCGGCAGTACCGGCTGGTGCTCGGCTTCCACTGGGTCGGCGGCACCGCCACCGACGTCGCCACCGGTCAGACCGTGCAGCGCGACGTGTGGTCCTACTACGGCCTGCAACGACTGGCGAACAACAGCACCATCTTCGTCGCGCCCCAGGGCCTGAACAACGGCTGGGGCAACGCCGGTGGGGAGGACATCACCTTCGTCGACAACATCCTCAGCCGGGTCGAGGCCGGGCTGTGCGTGGACACCACCCAGCGGTTCGCCCTCGGCTTCAGCTACGGCGGCGCGATGAGCTACGCGGTCGCCTGTGCCCGGCCCACCGTCTTCCGGGCGGTGGCGGTCTACTCCGGCGGGCAGCTCAGCGGATGCAGCGGCGGCACCCAACCGATCGCCTACTTCGGCGCGCACGGCATCCGCGACGGCGTGCTCTCCATCGCCGGCGGGCGTACGCTGCGCGACCGGTTCGTCCGCAACAACGGCTGCACCGCGCAGAACCCGCCCGAGCCGAGCCAGGGCAGCCTGACCCACCGCAGCACCACCTACTCGGGCTGCCGCGCCGGGTACCCGGTGGTGTGGGCGGCCTTCGACGAGGGGCACATCGCCGCCCCGCAGGACGGCGCACCCGGTGACAGCGGCACCCGCACCTGGCTGCCGGCCGAGACGTGGCGGTTCTTCACCCAGTTCACGTCGACCACGCCCGCGCCCACCACCCCGGCGCCCACCACACCCGGCCCGACCACACCCGCACCGACCACCCCACCGCCGGGCGGCGGGGGCTGCGCGGTCACCGCGACGGTCAACGCGTGGAGCACCGGCCTGACCGAGGACCTCACCGTCACCAACACCGGCAGCACCCCGGTCAACGGCTGGTCGCTGGTCTTCACCCTGCCCGGCGGGCAGAGCATCACCTCCGGGTGGAACGCCACCTACACGCCCGCCTCCGGCCAGGTCACCGCCCGCAACGTCAGCTACAACCCGACCATCGCCCCCGGCGCCTCGGTCAGCATCGGCTTCCAGGCCAACCACACCGGCAACGCCGCCGCGCCGCCGACGTTCACGCTCAACGGCGTCACCTGCACCAGGTAACCGCCGTACCGGTCGCGGGGGGGGGGGGGGGGGGGGGGCGGGCGCCGGCGCGCCCGCCGCGGGGCGCCCGCGG